>JAMDCE010000274.1:3281-4758 GCA_023489135.1 Chloroflexota bacterium | reverse complement strand
TCCACCGGGACCATCCCCAAGATCGTTCTGTCTCGGCTCGTCGCTCGCCGGCAAGCGGCGGGGTTGGGCGTGGCCGACCTGCGATTCAACGCGGAAGAGATTCGCCAGTTGATGAGCAAGAACTATAACGTGATCTTGCCCGGGAACCAGGCGGATGAGCTGGCCGAGGAGTCGGAGGGCTGGATCACCGGCATTCTGCTTACCACCCACTCGATGTGGCAGGGGCTGTTCCAAACCATGATCCGGGCGCGCGAATCGGGTGGCCAGGTGTTCGATTTCCTTGCCACCGAAGTATTCGCTCACCAATCAAGAGAGGTCCAGACTTTTCTGGTCGAGTCCTCGGTTTTGCGTCAGATGACTCCCGCGTTGTGCGATCAGCTACTGGGGATAGCCAATTCGAGAGACCTGCTGACCTACCTGGAAGACATCAACCTGTTTGTCTCACGAATAGAGGGGGAGAGTTCCTGGTTCAGGTACCATCACCTCTTTCAGGAGTTCCTCGAATCGAAACTCGAACGGGACAACCCTGATCGTTTTCGGGGGTTGCATCTCGCCGCCGGCAGAATCTTCGAAGAACGCGGGGAGTCGAACGAGGCGTTCCAGCACTATTTGAAGGCCAGCGAGTTAGACGAAGCTACCCGAGTAGTTATGACCGCATCGGAGAGGATGCTCAACTCGGGACAGTGGCAAACGGTATTACGGTGGATTGCCGCTCTGCCGGCCCAGGCGGTGGAACCACAACCGGAGATCCGGATTCACGAAGCTACCGTCAGGCTGCAAACCGGGGAGATCGATCAGGCCATAGAGGTGCTGAACCAGGCCGGCGAAGCCTTCAGGCGCACCGACGATGTTCAAAATCTGGCCAAGGTGCTCAATTTGAAGAGCATCGCCAGGCGATTCAAAGGCAAGCACCAGGAGGCGCTCGAGGATGCCCAGCAGGCCATTCAGCTGTTAAAGGATAGCTCCACTTCGGTGGCCGTGCAAGCGCATCGCAATCTGGGGGTCGCCTTTTGTATGGTTGGTAACCATTCCCACGGCGTGGTAGAGCTCAAACGGGCGCTGCGCATTGCCGAGGAGATCGACGATTTTTATAACGTGGCTGGCCTCAATCACGAACTGGGAACCGCCTACATGAACTGCGGCGTTCCCGAATTGGCCACGCACCATTACGAGCGCGCGGCCCTCTATTGGAAGCGCGTGAATAATGCCGGATACCTGGGCCATACCCTAAATGGAATGGGGGTGGTGCAGTACTACCTTGGACAATACGAAAAGGCGCTCGAAACGTTTGAGGAAGCCCTGGCCAAGGCTCGCGAGGTCGGGTATTTAAGGGTTGAGAGCTATGTGTTAGCCAGCATAGGCGATGTCCATCGCGACCAGCAAAGGTACCAGGAAGCCCTTGATTCCTACGAATCCAGCCTGCAAATCGCCAGGAGGGTGGATGAATCATTTCTCATCGCCTACTGCCTGGATGCGA
>JAMDCE010000274.1:0-3271 GCA_023489135.1 Chloroflexota bacterium | reverse complement strand
GCGCTTATGTCAACGATGAGGATGAAGTGCAGCGATCAAGGGAGGCAAATCCTAATACCAATCAGGCCCAGACCGAGGAGGAAGCCAGAGGCAATCTGGCGAGCCGGCACGAGCAAATCAACCAGGAAGCCCTTGATTCCTACGAATCCAGCCTGCAAATCGCCAGGAGGGTGGATGAATCATTTCTCATCGCCTACTGCCTGGATGCGATTGGGATGACCCACTTGCTGGCCGGGAACATCGGGCAGGCGGAGAAACTTGTCGAGCAGGCCATCGATCAGGTAACAGAGCGTAAGTCCAGCTACGAGTTGGGGCTGTTCAATACCTCGGCAGGCATCGTTCTCTGTGAAAAAGGGGAGTTGAAGCGAGCGACCAGCGTCTTGAAGAAGGCCTGCCAATACCTCCAGCAGGCCAACGCTAATCGCGAACTGGCTCGTGCGGAGTTCCAACTTGCTAGAGCCCTGTTTCTACGGCATCAGTTCGACGAATCGCTTCGGCACTTCAAGACCTTGCTCAAGCTCGCATCGGAGCTCGGCTATGACCAGTTCCTGGTTGTCGAAGGGCGGCGAGCCGTCGGCCTGCTCCGCTTCGCGCTTTCCAAAGGTGTCGGATGCGATAAGATAAGCTCCGTCCTCAGCCGGATCGGCGCTGAGGGGGTTGCGCCAGTGTCGGTGACCTCGGCTGGTTCCTTGAGCGAGGTGGTCAAGTCTCCCCCGCATTCGCTCGAGCTTTACGCGCTCGGCCAGACGCTCGTTTTCCTGGATGAGCGCCTGATCACGAGTTCCGAGTGGGCCGTCGAGAAGACGAGGGAGCTGTTGTTCTATTTCGTCGCCAATCCCGCCGGAATGCGCAAGGAACAGGTTATCGAGGCACTCTGGCCCGATCTGTCGCCAGGCAAGGGGGATAGCAACTTTCACTCCACCACCTACCGCCTTCGACGGGCCGTCTTTCCGGATTGTCTCATATACGAAAACGGCCGTTATCGCTTCGATTTCTCCAGCCTCCGCTACTACGACGTACAGGACTTTGAGAACCGGCTCCTTGCCGCCGAGCGCGAGCAGCTCCCTGAGGCGAAGATGGAGTGCTTGCGGCGGGCGGTCAACCTCTACCGCGGGCCATACCTTGACGACGTCTACACCGACTGGACCGATGCCAAGAGACAGGCATTGGAGGAGGCGTACGTAGACGCACTGGGGAGCCTGGCACGCCTTCATTACGACAACCGAGATTATGAAGCGTGCCTTGATCTGCTGCAAAAGATACTGGCCAAGGACGCCTTCCGAGAAGATATCCACGCAGAAACTATGCGCTGCTACGAATCAATGGGCTCGCCTTCCTTAGCCATCAAGCACTATCGAAAATACGCCGAGTTCTTGAAGAACGAGCTAGGAGCCGAGCCATCCCCCAGGACACGCCAAATGTACCAGGCCATAGTGCGCAACTACTCCCCCAGTAAGCAGCGCTGATCCCGCCCCGTTTTCTGCACGTCTGCCCCTTCCCCTTCGCCCTCGGCTCAAGCAAATCTGGACCCTACTGGTGTGCATTAAGGCGTCAGCGGATGTAGAGCGGATAAGCGGATAGGGCCACGGTTCCCCACGTTGGGAACGACCACGCGGGCCGGATCGCCATCCGCTTTTCCGCTGCGCCAACCGTTGACGCCTCGCCCCATACTCCGCCTTCGCCCACTGCCCTATGCAAGGAACTGCGGCACTTTGCGAAATGATCGATCCACTGCGCGTGCATTCCAGGAACCCGACAGTTCACTCCAATCTTCTCACCCTTGATCTTAACTACCTAACTGGACATTGGCGAAAAACGCCGATGGATTGCGTATTGAGGTAGCGCATGAGACGACTCCTGAGTAAGATGGATATGTGGAGCACCCATCTTACCTGTTCCAACAGGAGGTCGTCCCATGCTTGCCTCTATTGTACATCCTTCGCCATCACTGTGTACATTCATACAGCAACTCAACTTGCCACTCTCAGCGCCGCAGCTTCGGCACCTGACCAACTCGGTCGACGCTCTTCTGATGTGCGAGACCGAAAAGACTCTTGCTGCCTTGCACCGCCAGTTCGTGCAAAGTGTCGACCCCTCGAACATCGCCGACTTCTATCGGATCAGCCCTTGGAACTCCAACACGGTACGTCGGCAATTGCAGTCCTTCTTGGTGAACTGGGCTATCGGTCAACTCAGCGTAGATCGGTCCCTGATCATCAGGATCAGTTTGGACGATTCCATCGCCGAGAAAGACAAGGGCACCCGTCACTTGGAGCCTGTCGATTGGCATTACGACCACATCGAGAGCAAAAAGGGACGGCCTCGCTACAAGAACGGCTTGAGCTACGTAGACTGCGCGGTCAAAATCGGTTCGGTCAGCTTTACCTACGACATCCAGCCCTATTTGAGGGAGCGCACGGTACGGCGGCTCAACCGTCACCGACCCAAGGGGCAGAGGGTGCACTTCGTCAGCAAGACGCGCTTGGCCCAACGTATCCTGCGCACCCTGGCCGTGCTGTTGCCCAAGGACTGTGTGATCTACGTGCATTTCGACGCCTGGTACGCCTCGGCGTCGCTTATCAAGTTCTGCCGCCGTCAAAGGTGGCACGTCGTCAGCGCTATCAAGTCCAACCGGAAGCTGAATGGGACACGCATGAACCAGCACGCTCTGACCTTTCGGCACAAGCGGTCCTCCAAGGTTACCCTGACCGCTGCAGACGGCACGGTCCGCACCTACTTGGTGCACACCGTGCGGGGACGACTGGAGGAGGTCCCCGGCGAAGTCTGCGCCTTTATTTCGAGACGGCACAACCGGGACAAGCGCCCGGCGTACTTCATCAGTACGGATCTCGCCTTGAGTGCCAACGCGGCGCTGCAAGGGTACGGTCAGCGATGGTCGTGCGAAGTGGACAACTTCTACCTGAAGCTGCAGGTGGGCTTGGGGGACTTTCGACTGCAGTCCTATGAGGCGGTGGAGAAATGGGTCGTCGTCGTGCACTTGGCGTGGGCCTACACCCAGTGGCGCTTTGCCCAGGAAGCCTCGACCCAGACAAGGTGCTACGCCGACGTCATTCGGCGGCATCGGGAAGAGCATCTCAGGGATATGTTGTTCTCTGCGCTGACAACCCTGCAGGAGACAGGTTCGCTGGAGACGACCTGTCAACGATTCCTGCGGCAAATAGCTTAATCCCTTGCTCTCCTGAGTCCTTCTGCAGAAGGACCGCTGCCATCGGATGCCGAGCAAAGGCCCTGGCATTCCGTAGGGAAAGCT
>JAMDCE010000110.1:4402-4766 GCA_023489135.1 Chloroflexota bacterium | reverse complement strand
AATCGCCGGACAGGGCCTTGGTAGGGCGGATGCTCAAAATGCGCGACGCCATCGACCTCGTCATTCCCCGGGGCGGCGCTGGTTTGATCAAATTCGTGGCCGATAACGCTACTATGCCAGTAGTCACCGGGGGTATCGGCGTCTGCCATACCTACGTAGATGCCTCAGCCGATCTTGACAAGGCTGTTAAGGTAGTATACAACGCCAAGGTAAGAAGGCCTACCATCTGCAACGCCCTGGACACCGTGCTCGTACACTCTCGGGTAGCACCTGATTTCTTGCCGCAGATCGCCCATGAGTGGGCGAAGGCAGGCGTCGAGATCCATGGAGATGAGCGATGCCTAGCCATGCTGAAAGGACAATC
>JAMDCE010000110.1:0-4392 GCA_023489135.1 Chloroflexota bacterium | reverse complement strand
CGCTCTGATCGCCGCGGTGAGGGTGGTCGATTCGCTTGACGAGGCCTTGGCCCACATTGAGAGATATGGCTCCGGGCACTCTGAGGCCATTATCACCGAAGACTACAGTGCGGCAATGCGCTTCCTCGCCGAGGCTGATGCTGCCGCCGTGTACGTCAACGTAAGCACGCAGTTCACGGATGGCGCTCAGTTTGGCTTGGGAGCGGAAGTTGGGATCAGCACTCAGAAGCTTCACGCGCGCGGACCGATGGGCTTGAAAGAGCTCACTACCTACAAGTGGATCATCCTCGGTAACGGGCAAACCAGGCCCAGCTAATAACGGCAAATCCCGCTACAAGCGAAGGAGGAACGAAATGCCAACCTATCAGTTTGAGAGGCAGTGCCGGACTGCCTATTCCGAAGCCTACCTCATTTCACTCGACGGCGAACGGATCGGGCGCATTGACCTTCACTTTACGCCGAGCATTGTCTACGGCGCTCTGTCCGTGGAAGACCAGGTCTCCGACGACGATATCCTAGACCTCGTCGAGACGATCGATGAGGACTTAGTCATCACTGCCGATGTTCCAAGAGATGACTTTGTGGTGACAGTGGTCCGCGGACAGGTTGTTGGCGAGTACAGTGACGAGGCCTTCGAAGAGGAAGAGGAAGAAGAGACAGAGGAGTAGTTCTACACGACCTTTCGATGAATACCAGAAACGTCCTCTCTGTAGCGATCGTTGTTCTCGGGGCCGTCATCTTTTTGGCCGACAGGGTCATTGGCGACGGCCCCTTTTCGTTTCCTTTTAGCGTTCGAGCGGCCGTCGCTCCCACGTTCAACCCTCCCATTCCTTCGGCAACGATCATTGCGACGGCCACGGTTACCCCCAAGCCCCCTCAAACAACTGTCTCGACGTCTTCACAGACCCCCAGGCCTTACTCTAGTCCCTCTCCGGCCCCGACGATTCCCAAACCATTAGATCCCGCGGAGCGCGAATTGCGAGATAGCAGAATTCTGGTAGCGAGCCGAGTTGAGGGGGTGCCAATCGATGAGCTTTGGACCGACCTGGCTGGTTTTTCGGGCAAGTCCAATCAGGAAAGAGAACGATACATAGCGGAATACCTGTTCCCCAAGAGCGGATTAACGGAGATCAGAAAGCAAGACGTTCCCTATAGCGGGTCGTGGGGGCCGGAACATGGGAACTGGGATGGGCTGGGCAATATCATCGCGGAGCGAAAAGGGATCCTTCCAGCGGGAGTCAAGAAGACGATCATTTTGGGCGCTCACTTCGACAAAGTGACCTACCCGGGCCGCAGCCACACCCAGGGAAAGAGCGACGGTATCCTCGATAATGCCTCCGGAGTGAACGCTATCGCCAAGGTAATGGAGTCCATTCGATCCCCGCTCAACGACATTGAAGTAGTCGCCTTTGCCACTGAAGAGCCAGAGCCCTATTTTTGGGGCTCGCGTATCTACTTTGGCAAAATGCCAGATGAGAAGAAGGTGCTGTTCTTCGCCAATTTTGACTGTCTAGGGGTCGGTAATCTGGCGCTCATAAGTGGAGCGGCCGAGCCAACGCTGGCCGGGCTGGCCCGAAAGGCAGCTGAGGCTCAAAACACACCTCTGATCTGGCGATCGCCTAGTCCGGAGGTAGTGAGCGATTACGTAATTGCGCAGTACTTCGGGTTCAAAGTGCTCGCGTTCACGGCGGATGGTTACGATTGGCACAATACCCACGTGCCGGAGGACAACTTGAGCGAGGTTAACAAGGAAGCCTACTTCAGACACTATCTGCTGATCTTGAAACTAGTGGCCTATCTGGACGCCTATCTGGCCGACGCCTCTTTCCATTCGTAGTCAGACTTAGCATTCTCAATCCGCCCGGTAACGATCAGCAGTGTTATGATTCCGAGGCTAACGCCAAACCAGAGGGTACAGAAGCGAATAAGGAGAGTCGCCGCAGCGGCGAGGTCTTTGGGCATTCCAATGAGGAACTGAGCGAACCCGGTGATTCCCCCTTCAGCCACCCCTAAGCCTCCCGGAAGAAGAAACACCGACCCGGCGAGAGTAGACGCCGCCAGAATGAAGGACGCCTCCAACAGCAGCATCCAGTTACCTTCCACGCCCAGGCCGGTCAGCACAAAGTAGAAGGCTACACACTCTCCCGACCAAGAGATGAAGCCAAGAACGATCGCCAAAAGAAGGTTCTTGCCCTGAAAAAGCGTGTATGAGCTTTCGTAGAAATCATGAAGATGGTGCATGCGTGTCGCAAGCATGGGAATCCTCTCGCCAAAGGAGAGACACTTCAGGGCAAGGGGACGATACTGCGTTACGACCACGATAGCCATTGCCAGGAGAAAGACGAAGAGCAGAACCTCCCAGCCCAGCTTAAAAACCACGAGGCCACCCGAGGCCAGGAGCAGCATGGCCACCCCGTCAGTCAACCTCTCGGCAATTATTATCGGGGCAGACCTACCTATAGGGGTGCCACCGATCTCTTTCAGCAAGTAGCTCTTGAGCCATTCGCCAACCTTTCCGGGGGTCATGACCATCGAGAGACCGCTGAAAAACATTAAGAAACTATCCAGCCTGCTAACGTGGCCTGCGCCGATTACGTGAAGGTAGAAGTGCCATTTCACGTATCTGAGGAGATAGTTGAGCAGCGTCAGCCCGAGGATGATGGGGAGTAACTCCCACTTGAATCGTCCAAGCGCTTCGAGCATCTTGGAGAGGTCGGCGTAGACCATCAGGCCAAAGATCACGACCAGACCGAGCGCTAACGAAACGAGCAGCTTTGTACGAAGGTTTTCAAGGGACAATGTCAACTTCTCTCGATGCTAAATACATTTCATGTTCCGTAGCGGCGAACGTCGAGGCTAGCACGTGAGCCATGGAGGGGACGGGGAGGAGCGCGGCAAAGGTCGGTATCTCCCAACTCAAATACGAGCAGGAAGATGCCTTTCTCGCTTGCGTTCTACGACTGAGCGGACGGCGCCTGCGATATCCTCTGGCGCAAGGCCGTAGCGCTTCAGCAGCTCTTCAGGCTTACCCGACTTGGTGTAGGTATTCCTGATCGCCACGAAGCCCAAAGGCACAGGAGCATTCTCGCCCACCACCTGAGCGACGATACTTCCCAAGCCACCATGCAGGAGATGCTCTTCCGCAATAACGATCGCCCCCGTCTCCTCCGCCGCAGCAACTATTGCCTCTTTGTCGACAGGGCAAACCGTGGGCATGCTTAGAACGCGGCAGCTAATACCTTCGGCCTCCACCATCTCGGCCGCTTGCAGCGCGCCCACTACCAATGGTTCCGTTTGCAATGATCGTCGCATCGCGCCCGGCCCTCAGCTGGGCCGCTTTGCCCAGCACAAACCTATAGCTCTCGTCATAGACAATCGGAGCCTTGGGACGACCACAGCGAATGTAAAAAGGGCCATAGGTGCTTGCGGCAACGATCACCGCCTGAGCAGCTTCTATCTCGTCCGCAGGCACTATCACCCTGAAGCCCGGAAGAGAACTGATGAGACCGATGTCTTCGATTGCATGGTGCGAAGCCCCGTCTTCGCCTACCGTGAGGCCACCGTGGCTTGCCACCACCTTCACGTTCAGGCGCGGCTGGGCGATAGACATCCGCAATTGGTCGAAGCAGCGGCTTGAGGCAAAAACGGCAAACGTACTGGCGAAAACGGTCTTTCCGGAGATGGCCAGCCCCGCAGCCGTTCCCATCATATTCTGCTCGGCAACCCCGAAATCGAAGAACCTTTCAGGAAACTTTTGGGCAAAGAGGATAGTCATTGTGGATTTTGCCAAATCGGCGTCGAGCACCACGATATCGCGGTCTTGCGCGCCCAGGGTAACCAGGGCCTTCCCGTAGGCTTCGCGCGTGGAACTACCGAGGACCATTTTCACTGCCATGCCGTTTCGATGGATCCTTTCCGCTGAGTTACCATCCAAGAAGAAGCTGTCGACCCACCGGCCACACGGGCCTAAGTCTAGCGCTAAGACAGCTGATCCAGCTCTTCCAGCGCTTTTTCGACTTCAGCCGGCGTAGGAGCCTTGCCGTGAAAATCCACGTTGTTCTCCATAAAGCTGACTCCCTTGCCCTTAACCGTACGTGCGATAATGGCAGTCGGTCTTCCTTTGATTTGCCGGGCTAACTCAAAGGCCGTTAGCAACTGGCCAGGGTCATGACCGTCGACTTCAATAGTGTGCCAACCGAAGGCACGCCATTTGTCCGCGAAGGGTTCCAAGTTCATAACATCAGACGTAGAGCCATCTATCTGTAGGCCGTTTCTATCGACGACGGCCACGATATTATCCAGTTTATAATGGGCAGCCGCAAGCACCTATGGCCCTTTTTACATTCGCTGTGGTCGTCCCAAGGCTCCGATTGTCTATGACGAGAGCTATAG
>JAMDCE010000641.1 GCA_023489135.1 Chloroflexota bacterium | reverse complement strand
GATCTTCCCTCGATCTGTAGAGAGGCGGTCGAATCAGACATGGTTAGCGAGGCAGGACGCGCGCTAGAAGAGCGGTTGGTGGAGCTACAAATCGCCGGACCGGAAGGCAGCCATACCAGAGCGACTAACCTGGAGGCCATTCAACGCCTTCTGAGGGGTGATCCCTATCTGACCTTTGGCGTGGAGGTTGTCTGCCAGGAGATAACTTGGGGGCGCCTGGACGAGGCGCTGGTCCTGCAGCAGATCGCCCGGTTCACTGGTTGCTCTGTGGACACCAAAAAGAGCGGCGGACAGGGATTCATCGAGCCCGCGGCGACCATAACGGGCCTCCGTAAGGCCTCTCGAGTAATCGTCGAGGCGGCGCAGAAAGGGGGCACCTTCGTCGTCGGAACGGCCCACCCCGGTTCTCTCCTGGGGTTTGGAATAGATCTGGTGCGGCTTGTCAAGGACCTGGGTGGTCGGGTTATCGATGATATCAGCCCGCCGGTTCAGCAGGAAAATCTAGCCTTGGACGTAGTGGGAGGAGTCGTCGTGCTCTCAGATACCTGCGGCGCTTTGCACACCCACGATTCTGAGCTGATGACCAGGTTCTTGAGCTCTCACCAGGGCCAGGTTGACCTGGCCATACTCGATCACGGTTTTGCGGGGGCGGCCATCAACCTGGGCCTCCCTACCATCGCCGTGATGGATACCAACGACCCGGCCATCGCTATGGCGAAGCATCTGGGGGCGAACGTAACCATCATCCCGATGAACGACAATAGACCCAAC
Source organism: Chloroflexota bacterium (assembly GCA_023489135.1). The sequence goes on along the minus strand of JAMDCE010000641.1, from coordinate 4,022 downwards.
TACGTCTTGCGTGAGGCGGCCAGGATAATGGAGCGGATGATTCGGGGGGAGTTATAAGCTGGCAATGCAAAGCAAAGAGGGTTGCCAATCGACCCGCCGCAACGCTGTTCGGTAGTGGAACTGTCTGGGTTAGCCCAGATGGCCTGGCTCTTTCGTCGAAGAAGTCCTGCCGGAGATTCTCCCGCTGCCAGGACCTTTCTTGCCAGGCTTTTCTATTCCGAAGATTCTCGGTAGTAGCCAGTTTTGGAACTCCGTGGCCAGGCAATCCATAAAGATGACGTCATAGGCCTGGCCGGCCAGGCGCGCTGCTTCTCGCCACCGCCCGACCTCCCGAAATCCAGCGCGAGAGTAGGTCCGGATGGCCCGTTCATTGAAACCATCCACCCGCAGCAAAATGCTGTGCAGGCTAAGGGCGGTGAAGGCGTAATCCAGCATTAAAGTGGTAGCCTCGGTCCCGTAGCCCTTTCCCCAGCAATCCTTCTCGCCGATCATCAGGCCGAACTCTGCCACCTCGTGCAGGTGGTCGACGTTGTGCAGGACGGTGTTCCCGACAGGGCGTAGCGTGGCGCGCTCGTAGATGGTGAAGTAGGCGTCGCGCTCGTTCTTTCTGGCTCGATCGTACCATTCTTCCTCAGCCTCCAGCGTCAGCGGACGCGTCTCGACGGCGAGTGGGTAAGTCACCTCGAAGTCGTTCATCCACCTCAGGTAGATTGGGATGAGATCGCGCCGTAGGGGACCCAGTGCGACCTTCTGACCAGTTATGTTGACGATGGGCTGCTCAGCTTGGTCTTGCTCTAGCTGCATCAATTTTTCCGTGAGAATGCCGAACTAGATTATCTACTTTCCAGACAGTTCTAGGACCAGACAGCCGATGATCTCTTACCACATGCCAAGGGTTAATTGCAGCCCCTCCTCTCTCTCGTGTGTAACCGGAAAGCGCCGCTTACAGTGCTCAAAATCAGATTCCGTCACAGGTTCTTCCGCCTCACAACCAATATCGGGCCAGAATCTGAGGACGTCGTCGAACGAGAGTTGATGAATCAACCTGCCAAGATCGACCCGCATTAGGACCTCCTTGGTGTACGGCCTCTTTGCATCGGTAAAGGCGATGGACCGTAAGAACTGCTGAGATACAGGGGCATTAAGTACCGAAGCAGCGAAAAACGCGTCCGAGTATGTGTCAAAAGCTAAGAAGTAGCAGGTGTCGTCAAGCATGACCGGCCGATTGTCAATTGGAAGTACCAATGAAAAGCGGGGTTCCTTGTACAGGCCGCAGATTCCAACCTTGTATGGTTTAAACGAGTATTCGCCCACGCCAAAAATTGAGAAGCGTGGTCTGGCCTGATAAATGCTAGACTTCCGTTTTTCCAAGAAGTCACTGTTTCTGACCAGATAGTCCCATAGCTTAGGAGCCCTAGTTTGGAGATGCGATGTATCATCAGCCATACGCAGTTGAGTAACTATCACCTTCTTGCGTGCTCGATTAACCTGAAAAGTGCGCAAGTCGGAGCCTTTGAGAAACCAGTGTACCCACTCCGGTTCGATATCTACTACTTCGCCGTTTCCATTCACCAGAGTTCCGTCATGCGCTTCGAGTTCCATTATTCTCGCACAATCGTGTTTCAGCCCCTGCCGCCAAACTATAGGTGATTTGCCGTCAAGTTGAGAAACCGTGCGGTAGCCGTCCACGTCAGACACAAATCGATTTCCCGTCCAACCAAAGGTCCGCGTCACCTCGCTTGGATTTTCGAGACGAGAGATTTGACATGAGAACCCAGTATTGGGTGTCCCCATCTTCATCACTAGAAGCGAAGCATTCACCGAAGCCCCAAATTCGCGACTAGCGTCTATTTCATAGGCTCGGATATCGGAGACTTTGAACAGGCGTCGTGGAAGTGCTTCGACTATGTTCCTGACAACAGAGTTCTTGCATAGCATTGCAAGTGTCCCTGACTGTTCAGAGAAGAGTTCTAGGATTCGAAGCAGGATAAACTCACCGAGGTCAAAATTGCTCTTGCCCGTTATAGCATCAAGACCGTTGAGGCCCTTGACATTTCTTTTCGCTGGAATGTTGCTAGCGCGCAGAGTGGTAAGTTCGGAATTCGTCACCCAAGGAGGGTTGCCAACAATGAGGATATTGCGTGCTCTCAACATACCATCAGGAAAACGATGAGTAAAAATATCGTCCTTATGGAATTCTATCTCGGCTGACGAATGATGACCGAGAAGAGATTCGGTGAGCAGAGCGATCTTGAGCTGCCACTCGTACTTATCTTGAATCTCAACTGCATAGACTCGTTCAGCCTTTGGAAAGGATCGCAACGCAGCTAGGATGAAGTTTCCACAACCACAAGTTGGCTCAATGATGACTTGAGGCGAGATTCCGGTATTGGCTAGATGACTGCACACTCGTAAGGCCAGGCCTGGAGGCGTTTGAAAGTCTCCCCATTCTCTGCTCGTACGACTGTTTTCGTCAGATTCAGGCAGGGCAAGAATCCGAGCAAATTCGTTGAAGGCGATTGAGTCACTGAAGAAGGAACGAACTCCGGTGAGGCGCTGCAGCTCTTGGTTGGCAAGTTCGACCGTGTCGCAAGTCGAAATTACATCGAGCAAACGGCTTCGATCGGATCGGACAAGATATTCGGATATTGCTTCTGCAATGTGAGAAGCCACACTACTCACAAGATTCTCTCGATTCCCGAGACTGGCTCCTTCAGACTGACGATTCGACCATATTGGAGTCGCCACTGTAATGCGTTTGAAATAGTCAGGTACCCGAGTTGCGGAGGCGACTGAATGATTTCATCTGCGAGGGCATTGTACACTATTTCATCGCCTGGAAGATTTCGGTCGAATAGAAATGCCATGATGTCCTCCCGATTTCCATTTCTCTTCAATGTTTCTAGAATCCCTCGCGTCGTCTGGAAATCGGCAGTGCGTTCCTTGGCAATGAAGGCACAACTTACGAACTCGAGCACTGCGACACCGTCTGCCGGGCTATCGTGCTTGTCGTAAACAAATAGCAGGAGATTATATCCAAGCCCATATATCTTTTGTCTTGCGGAAGTGAAAGGACAAGACGATTGGGGTTGACGAATGGACGTGACTTTAATATCAGTTTCAACGGAAGGTAGGTCAATCCCTAGAGCAGAGTTACCAATCTTGACTTCGTAAAGTGCCTCAAGCCTGTGTCGAAACCTATGCTCAATAAACGTCCCAACGGCTTTTCCGTCAGTGATACCAAACAATTCCCCATATCTATGGCTCTCTGAGCAGAATTCCCGGGCCGTCGCAACAAGCTCGGAGTGAGTTAGCAGCTTCTTCACGCTAGATCCCTTTCCGTTCTCTTGAGCTGGAGCGGCCTCTCTTCTCCATGCCGATTTAGCCTCTTTAGACTACTCTTCACGAGCCTCCCAAGATTTCTCAATCGTAACAACGGAAGAAAGTGTAACTCCCGCTATCATGACCGCCAGTGGAGGGTTCTCACATTGAAGAGCGCAAATCTCTCGCTGCCGGTATTCCGTGCAGAGTTTCGGCCTCCTGGACAGCCCTGATCACCGCGGCGCTCACCGCTTCGGCCGCGGCGAGGCCGATAATGCTGACGTCGACGTCGCCGGAAGATTCTCCATCGCCCGCGGCCAGAGCGAACAGGACGTCCCCGTCCAACTCAGTGTGAACGGGCACGATGGTGCGCGCCAGGCCGTCGTGGGCCATTTGGGCCACCTTGGTGGCGCCTTCCTTACCAAGCCGCGCGTTGGTGGCTACTACTCCAATGGTGGTGCTGAGGAAGGGCGAGGGAATAACCTTCTTCTGAGTCTTGAGGTACTCCGCTGTGTTCAAGAAGCCCGCGCCATCCCGCTTTCTCGCCCCGGCCAGAATGCGCCCCGACCGGGGATCCACCACGTCGCCAAAGGCGTTGACAATTACCAGCGCGCCAACGACTCTTCCATCGGCGATCTTGACGCTAGACGTTCCCAGTCCTCCCTTCGTGGCGCGATCGAAACCCAGCGCTTTGCCGGGGA
>JAMDCE010000658.1 GCA_023489135.1 Chloroflexota bacterium | reverse complement strand
TTCTGGTTCTGCGTTATCTCCTGGGTCCGTCTTGTTGTTTTGAGCGTTCTGCCAATCCCAGTAAGCGGTGTTCCAGGTGTTCAGGGCGCTCCGCAGGTTGTCGGCCGCCGTCTCCATGGCGAGCCGGGCCTGCTCCTTGGCAGCGGCCCCCGAGGCCTGCGTCTGCGCCAGGTTCTGCTCGGCCTGCTGCACCTTGGCCTGGGCTGAGGCGATGTCTTGCGGCAGCGCGCCCCGCAAAAGTGCATCCAGCTTAGCCTGCGCCGAATCTACCTGCGTCTGAGCGGCGGCGACGTCCTGGGGGTTCGGATTCTTCAAGGCATCCAATTTGGCCAGGGCCGAGCGGAGTTGCGCCTCTGCCGCGGCGATATCCTCCGGTCGAGACCCCTGGACGGTCTGTTCGTAGTTGGCCTGGGCAGACCTGACCTGGGCCTGCGCCGTGTCAAGGTCCTTCTGAGTAGCGCCAGACTTGGTTTGATCGAGCTTGGCCTGGGCGGAAGATAGATTGGCCTGGGCCTGAGTCACCTGCAACTGCAACTGCGACCGGTCCAGGCGCATCAGGACGGTACCTGTGACCACGTGGTCTCCCTGTTTCACGGGGATCTCGGCAACAGTACCGCCGCTTTGGAAGGTAAGATTGACGTCCTGCTGGGCGAGGAGGCTCCCCGAAGCGCCAACACTCACTATCAATGAGCCCAGCGTCACCTTGGCCGTCCGCGGTGCCGCCTGCTGGGCGTGGAGAATCGTCCGGCTACTCACAAAATAGACCGCGGCGACCACCACAAGGATGACGACAACGCCGACGAGGTAACGCCGGCTGTAAATCCTACTCATCGCGCCATTCTCCTAGTCGATTTGGGCTAATACAAATGCATGGCAGTTATGGCGAGGCAATCTCGCTCGCTGTGGTACTACTATGTCATACTCGGAAAACGGGCTTAAAGTTTCAGCCGCTAAGAAATGCAGACAGCGTCGCAGGAAGAAAAGAGGGCGTCAGGGAAGCGAGTGCACGTGGAAGGAGTTACTGATCCTGGGAAGCAGCTTCTAGCTGGTGAATCTGCTCCTGAATGGCCTCGATTTTTTCGTACTCCTCATAATACAGCTTGTAGCAGCGATCAATGTACAACTCGGAGAGGCGGCGGCCTTTCTCGCCGGGAATGGTAGCAACTTGGGTTAACCGCCCGACCTTATATTTCTCTGGCAAAGTCTCGGCCAGTTCGAGGATCTCTTGCACCGTTTCTTCGACCAGCCGCTTCTCCCCTCGACTCACCGCATCTCGCAACTTGCCCGTGATTCTCGAAAGCTCCCCTAGCTTATCGATCTCGCCCATTGCCTGGTACTCTGCTCGTGGAACCCTGAGCGGGGGACCCACGACTAGCGGGGTGGTCGGGGCAAGGCTGGTGGTGAAGCTAGTGTACAACGAGTAATATTGAGACGCGGCCTCGGTGCAATCCGCTAGCAAGCGCTCGATGGCCGATTCATCGGCGGTCCCGCCGAAGAGGAGATCGTCGGCGCGGGCCTCGGCCAGACTCGAGAGAAACTCGTAGCTTTCCACATGCTCTGGTATCGGCGGTAGAGGAAAAGCCGACATACCTCCGAAATCCAACTGACCGAGCTGGCCCGCCAGGAATGGCGGCACGTACTTGGATAGATTTAGGGCAATGGGGGGCACCACAATGTAAGTCGCCAAGATTCTCGTAGAATCCGTGCGGCTGCGGAAGTAGAGCAGAGCGTGCCCGCGTGGACGTTGGGGATTTCCCTTTTCAAAGTTCATCTGCAGCCCTATGCCTCTCTCAGGCGACGATGGTAGATGTCGCCCGCTTTTTCAGACCTCTGTCCCTCGTGCTACACTCCACGAAAGCCCACGTGCATCGCGTCGTCTACCGGCGATCAGGTTGCCTGGGAATGTCTCTTTTGTTATATTGTAGCCTCGGAGGGTCGGAAAGACAAGGCGACCCGCTTCGATCTGGCCGTGTATCCGCCGGCGGAATGTCAAGGCAACTTCAAGTAGGAAATGGAAGAAGAGTCCAAACAGTTCACTATGCCGTTGCAGAACAACGCGGACGCGGTCGGAGATAGCGCTTTCCAGGGCAAGTGGCTGGTGCTGGCCTCCCTGGGCGTCGGCACCTTTATGTCCACCCTGGACGCGAGTATTGTGAACGCCTCTCTCCCAGCCATTACCACGGCCCTGAAGACTGAGATGTCGACCATTGAGTGGGTGGTGATGGGTTACCTTCTGGTCATCAGCGCTTTGCTGCTCACTTTTGGTCGTCTGGGTGATATGATCGGCCATAAAAAAGTCTACCTAACCGGCTTCTTGTTCTTCACGGTTGGATCGGCGCTTTGCGGTCTGTCACCCTCGGCCGAGGCACTCATTGGGTTTCGGGTTTTCCAGGGTCTTGGTTCCTCGATGATGATGGCCACTGCTCCCGCCTTACTGACCAGAGCCTTTCCGCCCTCCCAGCGCGGGCAGGCTCTGGGGCTTAACGCGACCCTCACCTACCTTGGCCTCACCGTGGGTCCGTCTCTCGGTGGGTTACTGACCCAGGCATTTGGCTGGAGATACATCTTTTATGTGAACATTCCCATTGGCCTAATCGGAACCGTCTCCGCTGTGGTCTTCTTGCGGCAAGCCACCATCCGCCGGACCCAGCGATTCGACCTGGCCGGGGCAGCGATCCTCATGATGAGCCTCTCGTCCTTCCTGCTGGCTTTGAGCAAGGGGCAGGACTGGGGCTGGGGCTCTTCTATCGTGCTGGGCCTATTCGCTTTCTTTGCGGTCCTTCTGATCGCCTTCCTCCTTCTGGAGCGGGCTGTGGCGCAGCCCATGGTCAACCTGAGCCTCTTTCGAAATCGCCTCTTCAGCGCGGCCAACGCAAGCGCCCTTATCAACTACCTCGGCGTCTACTCCATAATGTTTCTTATGCCCTTCTATCTGATCCAGGCCCGGGGCTTCAACCCGGCTCAGAGTGGTCTCGCCCTCACTGCAATGCCCTTGACTATGGCCGTGGTCGCCCCAGTCAGCGGTTGGCTCTCCGATCGGATAGGATCCAGATTCCTCTCGTCGGCGGGAATGGTTATTCTGGCCATCGGTCTATGGCTCTTGAGCGGCCTCGATCTGCAATCGGGCGGGATCGACGTGGCCCTCCGCCTCGCCGTGGCCGGGTTTGGCGTGGGGATGTTCGTCTCTCCCAACAACAGTTCCATTATGGGCGCCGCGCCAAAGGAAGGGCTGGGCATCGCCTCCGGAATGCTGGCCATGATGAGAAATACGGGTATGGTCGTGGGAGTCGCCGTGGCTGGCGCGGTCTTTGCTGTCGGCTCCCAGCGCTACCTGGCTATGTCTCTGGGCCGGCCGCAGGCCTTTGTAGGTGGATTCCACGACGCTCTACTGGTGGCAGCGGTCATCACCCTACCAGGCATCGTCTTGAGCCTCAGCCGGCCGAGGTTATCCCCTAAGAAAGCAGAGATTAAGGGTTCAGTGGTTAGGGATTAGGGGTTATGAGGCGACCACCTATCCGCAAGAGGAGGGATCTATAGCGATGGCGGAGGAAAATGCGCCTTACAGAGCCCGGAAACTGGAAAAGCTGCCCGAGAGCTACTGAAACACCTTCTCCATTTCGGCCGCTATGGCCGTCGCCTCCTCCACGTCGATCGCCCGGAAGTGGCAAATCTCCCCCGGCTTCGCTTGCCCCAGACGCGACATATCCGGCGTTATCAGCGTGCCTATCTTGGCGTAGCCACCCATGCTGGGGCCATCTACGCCCATCACAATGGGCTCGAGACCACTGGGAACCTGAATCCCACCCACGGGGATGCAGTCGTCCACGATGTTAGAAGGGTCGGAGCCGGCCTGAGCGATGAGATACTCCGCGCGAGGCTTGAACTCCAGCTTGGGGCCGATGAAGCGAAAGCCCATGCGATCTGAGGTCTGCGACAGTTTCCAATCACTGGTGAGAAAGGTGTCTATGCTTTCCTCGGTAAACAGGTGGGCCTGGGGCTCCAGCACCACTCTCAATTCCCAGGGAGCGAAATAGTCTGGAACAACCCCCTTCGCCGGACGTCGCCCTTCCAACTCCGCCAGCGGAGCCTTCGGCTGACCGGTCTTCAAGATATCCCCTTTGCGCAGCGCCCGCCCTTCCACCCCACCTATCGAGCCTCTAACGAAAGTAGACCGGCTCCCCAGGAAGAAGGGCACATCAATGCCTCCGGCAACAGCCAGATATCCGCGGGCGCCTTTCCTGGTCGCGCCCAGGCTGATCTCGTCCCCTTCGTTCACTCGGACAGCGGTCCACAAAGGCAAAGGTTGACCATTAAGCCGTGGGTTCATATCCGCGCCCGTCACGGCGATGACGGTCTCAGACAAAGCCTTTACCTTCAGGCCGAAAAGAAGGACCTCTACCCCCGCCTCGCCCGGATCGCGACCCACCAGGAAGGGGCTAGCGGCACCATTGCCCACCAGATAGTTGCCCATCCGCAGGGCGAAAACATCCTGGGCCCCAGAGACTGGCATGCCCGTGTGGAGGTAGCCCGGCCGTCCCATATCTTGAATGGTAGATTGCAGGCCGCCATCCAATACCTCAAACATCTCGACCGACCTCCGCTAAATATTGGGGGAGATTGAAGGTATCGTCCTTCAACTGGTATACATAGCTATTGGCCTCGACCTCCCGACGGATCGACCAGTATTCCTCCTCGCCGATGGGAACGTACTTGTGGCGGTCACCCACCTTGGGAAGAACTGGATCGTCGTGAAACACCTGGTTCCGCTGCTGCGGATCGTAAATCTCGAGAGGG
>JAMDCE010000099.1:1399-4808 GCA_023489135.1 Chloroflexota bacterium | reverse complement strand
GGAGGCCTTCGCCCCGAGAGACCGCCGGTGAACGCCCGAGCCTCGCGCACGACGACATAGAAGATCTCCCCGAGAGCCATAGTGACCAGCACCAGCATTATCCCGCGCAGTCGCAGCACTGGTATTCCGAGAATGAAAGCTACGGCCCCGGCAGCTATGCCGCCTGCAATCAAGGCGAGAACGGGCGGGGTCCCGAATCTAACGGTTAGGAGCCCGGCGGTATAGGCACCTATTCCGAAGAAAGCCGCATGACCAAGAGACGGCTGTCCGGCTTGCCCAAACAGAAGGGCAAACCCCACCGTCAGCATAGCGTAGATGCCGGCGATCACCATCACGTTGGTGGCATAGTCATTGCGATACACCGTCGGCCAGGCAATCATGGCCACCAGGAAAACTAGTTTAAAAACGGTGCCTCGATTATTCAGCTTCATCTCAACTTCAACTCCCCTTCATGAGAACCACCGAGAATACCAGACGGGCGGAAGTAGAGGATGGCGATAAGGACGAGAAAGGCAATAGCGTCCTTGTAGCCTGCAGGCAGCAGCGAGGCTCCGAACGTCTCTATAATGCCGAGGGCAAAGCCGCCGACGACCGCGCCCGCCGCCAGACCCCAGCCACCCAAAATCAACGCGGTGAGCCCCTTGAAGAACAGGAGAGCGCCAGAAATGTAGCTCATCGGCACGATCGGGGCTAGGGTTAGGCCGGCTAGCGCACCGATGGCGGCGCTAATGGCATACGACCAGCGGTTCACCCCGCCTATCGATATGCCCACCAGACTGGCCGCAAGCGGATCGGTGGCGGTCGCGGTCATGGCCTTACCAAGGAGCGTGTGATTGCTTAGCAGGTACAGGACCACCAGGATCACCGCCATCAGCAGCAGCACCCAGAGGCTCTGAGGCATTATGGCTACTTCGCCGAACCTGACTGGACTCTCGCCGCTGAATACAGGAAGGGATGCCGGGTTAGCTCCCCAGATGATGAGCGCGCCGTTCTGAATGAAAAGGCTTACGCCCACCGTGATCATTACCATACTAAAGAAGGGCGCCCTACCCATAGGCGCGATGACCAGTTGATACATTGCGATACCAACAAAGGCAGTAAGCGCCACGGCAATCGCGGCCGAAACAGGATAGGGAACGTGCAGCGTCTTCAAAAGGAATATGGTAATCATTCCGCCGAGCATAGCGAACTCACCCTGGGCCAGGTTCGGCATCTACGCTATGCTGACGGTGGTAACGAAGCCAAGGCCGAGCAGACCATACACCGCGCCCACAGTGATTCCTGCCGCCAAGAGCTGAAGGAAATTGACACCACTCATGCGATTCATCCCTCCTCTGGGGAGCTCGCTTGCATCCCACTCAATATTGATTCCTCCGACGGCTAGCGTGCGGCTCGGATTGCCTCGGTCACCGCCTCGGCGAGGGTTGGGTGGAACTGGAAGACCTGATCGAAATCCCTCGCGGTCAGTTCCAGGTTCATCGCCAGCACAGCCTGAGCGATCATCTCTGAAGCAACAGGCGAAAGGATGTGAACACCCAGCAGATCACCGTAAGCCTCGTCGACGATAACTTTCACCAGTCCGTTGCGCCTGGCCAGAGTCGCCGCACGTGCGCTTACCCCAAGCGATGCGGTTCCGACTCTCACAGAGAGCCCTTTCTGCTGGGCTTGCTCCTCGGAAATCCCGACGCAGGCCAGTTGAGGAGTGGTGTAGAAACAACGAGGGACGATCCTATTGCTGAACCTCGCTTCCTTGCCCAGCGCGTTGGAGGCGGCGATCCTTCCCTGAGCAGTGGCGATGTGTGACAGCATCGGCTCGCCCGCCACGTCGCCGGCGGCGTAGATGCCTTCAACGTTGGTCTCCATCCTGGAGTTGGTGACTATTGCCCCGTCGGCGATCACCACCCCGACTTCGTCCAGGCCAAGGGCGGTCACGTTTGGGATCCGCCGGGGGGACACAACGATTCTCTGAGCGACGATCCTGCGCTTCTGCTGGCCATCGAAAACTCCCACCAGACGGTTGCCTTGTTCGTCCACGTCGACGGATTCAATTCTGGACCTGATGTGTATGCTCACGCCGGCCTGCTCGAGCAATTCACGGAGGATACCGACCATTTCGGCGTCTTCGCCGGAAAGAATCTGGGATTCCTGATCGACAATCGTCACCTGGCTGCCAAGCCCGCTGTATATGCACGCAAGCTCCAGCGCGATGGCGTCGCTGCCCACGACCAGCAAATTCTCCGGCACTTGCTCGAGGTCGAACGCCTGCTCCGCGCTCAGGATCTCGTCTCGCTCCAGGCCAGGCAGATCCAACGGGGCTGGGGACGCTCCTGTTGCGATGATTATTTTGGTCGCCGTGATCTCGCGGGTCCCATCTGGGTTGGCAATTTCCAGAGCTGCCCTGCCGCTCAGCCGGGCCGAGCCGAATTCGACCTCCACGCCGCCCATCTGAAGCATACCGCTAATTCCATCCACGAGCCCGCTAACGAGCGCACTACGTCTGCCGCCCACTCTCTTCAGGCTAATCGGCTCCAGGCTTCCCTTGAGTCCGAACGCCTGAAGAGTATCTATGGTTCGGGCCGATTCCGCAGCTTCGCCCATGAACTTGGTAGGTATGCATCCTCGGTTGACGCAAGTTCCTCCTAGCGGTCCATTCTCCACGAGGATGACTTTAGCCCCCAACTCGGCTCCCTGTAGCGCAGCCGCATAACCGGCGGGTCCGCCGCCTATGATCGCTAAATCGAAGTTATCCATTGATATGTCCCACCGGGTTCTGAATCATGGTACTCAGCGTGTCAAGAAAGCGTGCTACAGGGGCCCCGTCCATAGCACGGTGGTCGAAGGTGACGTTCAGCCACAGCATGTGGCGCACGCAGATTTCGTCGTTGTAGACGGCTGGCTTCTTCGCGATCCGTCCCACCCCCAGTATGGCGTTTTGAGGGGAGTTGAGGATGGGAGTGGAGATGTCTGCCCCAGCACCTCCGACGTTGGTTATCGTAAACGTGCCTCCCTGCACATCCTCGTAGCCGATCCTCCCCTCGGAGGCCTTGCGCGCAAGCTCGAACCTGGTTCGCGAGATATCCCCAAGTCCCAGATTCTGCGCTCCGAGGATGACCGGCACGATGAGCCCGCTCTCGATGGCCACGGCCACACCCATGTTGACGGGCTGGTGGAGTATTATCTCGTCTCCCTCTGTCGTCGAGTTCAGCAAAGGATGCTGTTGCAGGGCTTTGGTAGTGAGTACAACGAGCAGGTCGGTGAAGGTTGGGCGAACCCCAATTGCCGCTTCGAATCCAGGGAGGATGCGCTCCCTGAGGTTTACCAGCTCAGTAGCGTCGACCTCCAAAGAGATGGTGAGCTGCGCGGCATTATGCAGACTTTCGACCATGTGATCGGCGATGGCTTTGCGCAT
>JAMDCE010000099.1:0-1356 GCA_023489135.1 Chloroflexota bacterium | reverse complement strand
GCTGTTGTCTTTTGTGATTGTAGGTATGCCTCGACATCCTCGCTAGTGATCCGCCGGTTATCGCCAAGGGCCCTGGCAATCGCCGATAGATCGAGACCTCTTTCGTGGATCAGTCTCCTGGCCGCCGGCGAGGCATTGACGGCCTTCTCAGTCTCGGCCGCGGCCTGTTGAGCGGCCACGTAGGCCAGCACATCGCCGCTGCTGACTCGCCCGTCGGCTCCCGAGGGCTTCACCATTGCTAGGTCCACGCCCTGTTCTTTGGCCATCCGCTTGGCTGCGGGCGATGCGACCACTGCGTTAGAGGCCGACGCCGCCGAAGTGGCTGCGCCAGTCGAAGAAGTAGCAGCCGCCATAACTGGGATTGGAGCCCCAGCTGCTGCCTGAGTCTCCCGCTCTGCCACATCTGGGATTTCCTCATTGGCCGACCCGATCCAGGCCAGCAGGGTGCCCACTGGGACCTCGCGCTTAACGGGCACGAGAATCTTTCTGACCACACCTGTGCAGGGCGACTCGATCTGGAAGGTGACCTTGTCGGTCAACACTTCGATAAGAGGTTCTCCTTCTGTTACCTCTTCGGCCTCTGCCTTAAACCATTTTGTTATCGTTCCCTTCGTCGCCGCCATCCCCAGTTTGGGCATGCGTAAGTCAAATGCCATGATGCACCTCCTCCAGGTAGCCATCAGCAATCAGCTTTCAGCGGCGAGCACAGTGGGCTGGTACTGCCAAGGCTCAAACTGATGGCTAATCGCATAGCTCTGTTGGCTACACACTCAAATTTAGAAATCAGCGTTTTAAGATATTGATAGTGGCCGCCTGAGCCTCCAGCCCTTTGACACCACCTAGGCAATGGGCCAACCCAACCCTAGCCCCTTCTACCTGGCGGTCTCCAGCCTGGCCACGAAGGTGCCAACAGATCTCCACAATCTGGGCTATGCCGGTGGCCCCCAGTGGATGTCCCCTAGACAGGAGCCCTCCGCTGACATTCACGGGGAGTCGGCCACCCAATTCCGTCACCCCATCTTCCAGCAGCCTGACACCCTCTCCCCGGCCACAGAAGCCCAACGTCTCGTAGTGGTTCAGCTCGGCAATCGTGAAGCAATCGTGAAGCTCCACTACGTCGACATCTTCGGGGCCCAACCCTGCCTGCGCGTAGGCACGCTTGGCGGCAACCTCATTGAACTCGAAATGGATCAGGTCCGAGGGGTTATCGCCCAGACCCGTTGCCAACACCGAGGCCGCCACCAATATCGGCGAATTGGTGAACTGCCGAGCATAGTCGGCGGACACCAGGATGGCCGCCGCAGCCCCGTCTGCACGCGGACAGCATTGCAGCACCGGCAGGGGATCGGAAACCAT
>JAMDCE010000062.1 GCA_023489135.1 Chloroflexota bacterium | reverse complement strand
GCGGATGTTCTTCCCCCTGCGTCGTCCTAGCCCCTGGAAAGATGGTCGCGCAACGCGGCCAGCCGTCCCACAACACTCCCATCGATCAGCTTGTCGCCCACTCTGGCCACCACGCCGCCGATTATGTCGGCGTCGACGGCGGGACGCACGATCACCTTCTTGCCTACGAGGGCAGATAGCCTATTCGCCACCAAGGCAGTGGTCGCGTCGTCCATTGGAATCGCGGTGGTGACGTCGGCAAAGATGATTCCCTGCCGTTCATTCGCCAATCGCTCGAACTCGGAGACAATCTCATCGATGCGGTCGGTTCGTCGCTTGCGGACGAGCAGTTTCAGGAGATTGATTCTCTCCGAATCCATTCCAGAAAGGCCGGCATTTATCACCTTTTCCTTGTGCTCAAACGATATCTCCGGGTTTTGCAGCACGACGGCAACAGATGGCTCCGCCAGGAAGACTTGCATCTCTTTCAGATCGCTCATCCAGGGATCCAAACCGGCTTCTTCTGACGCGAGATCGAAGATTGCCCGCGCATACCGCCTTCCGACGGCGCCTTTGATCATTTAAGTGATACCTCCACACCACACGTGGATATCCGGGCGCCGGACCACCACCGAAAACAGGCGGCCGCAACCCGATCAGTTGTTACTGAGCTTGTCGCTTTCGGAAAGCACTTGTTCGATAACGGCATAGTGCGCCTTGTCGTCAAGCGACTTTCCTACCACTTTGCCGGCCGCCAGAATCGCCAGGTCAGCGACTTCTTTGCGCAGCTCTGAAATAGCCTGTCGCTTATCGCGCTCTATCTGCGCTTCCGCCTTGGACAGAAACTGCTCGGCCTCCTGGCGAGCCTGCGACTGAGCCTCCTGCCTCACGCGCTCAGCCATCTGGTTAGCCTGGGACACGATGGACTGGGCATCTTTTCTCGCCTGGTCGATGTGTGCGGCGTAGTCCTCTTGCGCGCGCGCAAGCTGCAGCTTTATTTGCTCGGCATTCTCCATGCTATCTCTTATCTTCGCCGCACGTTGATCAAGCATCCTCGTGATGGGCTTGTAGGCAACGGCTCGGAGTATAACTAGTAGCAGGAAGAAATTGATGATCTGGGCCACCAGGCCCTGTACGTTGATGCCTAGTTGCTCCAACCGTAAACTCCTTTCCAATACCAAGACAACGGGGCAAGAGCCTCTTTTCGGCTAAGGTTCCTTGACACCCAGGGTTCTACTAGCTGACTCTAAATTATACAAATTTGATAATGAGGGCTACCACCAGCGCGTAGATAGCGATGGCTTCGGCGAAAGCGATGCCCAGGATCATGTTCAGCCGGATGGCAGGCTCCGCCTCCGGATTCCGTCCGAGTGCTTCCATAGCCTTGCTAACGAGCATGCCAATACCGAGTGCAGGTCCGATAGAGCCGATAGCGATGGCAAGTCCAGCCGCGAGTAGTCTTACGCCTTGATCAGTCATTATCACGTCCTCCTTCCGCCGTTCGACGGCGCCGTACTATTAATCTTTGGGTCCAAGCCCAGGGATAACTGGTTTATCGGTCTTAATGCGATCCGCCGTGTTCAGCCTCGTGCTCGCCCCCGTGTTCAGCCGTGGCAACAGTTAAGAAAACGAGAGTCAACATCATAAAGATAAACGCCTGGATCAATCCCACGAACAACTCCAATCCCAGGAAGGGAATGGACACTATCCAGGGTATCAAGAAGGCCATTACTCCCAGCAGCACTTCTCCGGCGAAAATGTTCCCGAAGAGTCGGAAGGAGAACGAGATAATCTTGGCGACCTCGCTAACTCCCTCCAGAATACCGACGAAGAAGTCGATGCCGCCTTTCAGGTTAATAAAGCGACCGACGTAATTCCCGAACCCGACCGACTTGATTCCATAGAACTGCGTGGCTACGACCGAGATCAGCGCCAGCGCCAGTGTGGTGTTCAGGTCCGTG
Organism: Chloroflexota bacterium; assembly: GCA_023489135.1. Next base: position 2,871 of record JAMDCE010000062.1, on the reverse strand, counting down.
TTAGCAGACCGGAAGAACGGATAGAGCACCTGCTCGACTTCGTGATCCAGCTTAACCTCATGCCAGAGGCCGATCGTGCCGTATCCCGGCAGGAGTCCCATCCAGTTTGAGATGATGATGAACAGGAAGAAGGTCACCGCCAGGGGGAAGAACATCCGCCCTTTTTCCTTGCCTGCCGCCGCCTCACAGAGCCCCACCAGGGTTTCGATCACCATCTCCACGAAAGCCTGCAACCTACCGGGAACAACTTTCATATTGCGGGTAGCAAAGAAAAACAGCAGTCCGAGCACTAGTATCGTGGCCCACGCCGCCGTCATCGTATTGGTAATCAGAAAAGGTGACGTAGCAATGGGTTCTGCCGGTAGCTGAACGTGAGGCGGACGTTCGATCGGAAAGAACAATCTGCCTCCCACAAAGAGGGCCAAAACCACAAGAAGTACAAGCAATTTCTTAGGACTGAGCACTACTCGTCCTCCTTCTTATCTCGGTCACGCTTCCTCTGTCGCTCCTCCTCCTCCACGGCTGCTATCGCCGCGGTGACCTGCCGGTAGACACTCACCGATCCGGCCAGGATGCCGAGAAGAGAGAACACCAAGAGACCTACGGGTGAGGTACCCATAAAACGGTCAAACAAGACGCCGATAACCAGGCTTCCCACGATAGACACTGCCAGTGTCCACCCCAACTCCAGCAGTAGGGCGTATGGACGCATGTCTCTATTCATCAGCCTGTCCCTCGGTCGCACACCATCGGGCAGTATATCATATACTTCTGACGGCCGTCAACGCCAGTTCGACATCCTGTTTGTGCGAATCTGCGCCTACCTTGTAGGTAGTTTTGGGTAGACCACTAGAGTTGATGGGGAGGCTAGGCTTGTCCCGCTAGCGTCAGGGCCACAAGCTCTACATTCGCCTCCCTCAATATCGAGGAAGCAAGCTCATCGGGGTAGCCATTGGAGTATACAACCCTCACCAGGCCGGCATTGATAATCATCTTGGCGCATATGAAGCACGGTTGATGCGTGCAATAGACCGTGCCGCCCTCGATCGAAACCCCGTGGTACGCGGCCTGGACGATCGCGTTCTGCTCGGCGTGCAACCCCCGGCATATCTCGTGCCGCTGGCCCGAGGGAATGCCGAGGCGATCCCGCAGACAGCCGATGTCGAGACAATGCGCCAGCCCACGAGGGGCCCCATTGTAGCCGGTGCTGATGATCTGTTTGTCCTTGACGATAATGGCACCGACTTGACGACGCAGGCAGGTCGACCGCTTTGCCACAACGTCGGTTATCTGCATGAAGTACTCGTCCCATGACAGGCGGTTGCAGACCATTTGGATCCCTTCGTGGAAGTGTATTTGAAGGCCCATCGGACAGACGACTCGGGCGAATGGAAGCTTAGGTCCTTCCGCCTTGCGACGCGCTGTCACCCTCATCCGGCTCGTCTTCTTCGGGTGCGGAGGGCGTGCTAAGAACGGGGGGCAAGTTCGATGCTTCCGGCCCGCCGGAAGACGACAACGACAACTCTAATCTCGAATCAGACGAATCTTCCACCCTGAACTCGAATCCGGGGATAGACTGCAGCGTGGCCACCAATGAGACCTCTGGATCGTGCTCCACGGCCATTTCCAGCAGGCCACCCCTGAAGCTCAGCACGCGGACTTGCCTCACCCCTTCAGTGGCACGCAATGCCTCCTCCAAGCCGACAACTGGGCTGAAGCTTCTGAGAGGCGAGATCCCCACGGTGGTGAGTGAACAGCCGTTCTGACGGCTGGAGTATCCACTTACCGCCCCATCGCCCGACCTTTTCGATTCCTCTTGCGCGGGGGCATCCTCGTGCGCCAGACCAGGCTCGATTGCGCCCGGCGCGCTCAATACCTCCGCGGCCTGTTCGTCATCCACCATCCGCGCATCGTCAAGTCCCGTCGGTCGCCTTTGCTGAGCCAGCTCCAGAGCCCTCTGATAGACCGTCGACCCAGGAGGAGACGTGACGGCTCCTACCTCCGTCACCTTCTCGTCGATGTGTCTCGATTGTTCTTCAGCCCGGGAGACTATCTCTGCCCCTTGAGCAATCGCCCGCTCCAGGATTTGGCGGGCTGATTCCTGGGCGCGCGAGAGGATGTCGGAGGCCTCTTTCAGAAGGGCGTTGGCCCTCGCCTCGGCGGCATCCATCATCTGCGAGGAATAGTCTCTCGCACCGGCTTCACGATCATCACCAGGCGAGTAGCCATGGCCGGGTCCGAGCGGAGCGTCCCCACGGCTTTCCTCTTCGGTCGGAGGCCCCGAATTACGGTGACTTACGTGGGGTGCGGATTGCGCCTTATCATCCAGCTCGCCCAACCCGACGGAAAGCTCGGGCACTCGACAGAGGGCCAGCAGTGCCTGCTCCACAGCGCCATTCAACCTGAGGGCGTAGCGTCGATGCAGATCGAGCTTCCGGCGCAACGACTCGATTTCGATCTCCATTTCGGAGTTGCGTAGCTCTACTTCTCGCGACGCCAGAACCCGGCTGATGAGGGATAACATCGAGCTCTCGGAGAGATTGCTACCGGAATCAGGGTTGCTCGGCAGAGCGTCTTTTGGACCCTTTTCAGTATTCATTCTTCGCTGAAACCAAGCTCCTCTCCAAAGTTCGCGCAGGGAAAGGTCCAACCTGTATAAACCTGTGTAGTAGACGAGTACGTCACCCCTGATTCCTGCAAAATGTACACCAATAGTGCTTGCTTGTCAAGGGACGAAGGACCGTCCCCAATCCGTGAATTCATGCTCCCAGGCTTCACCTAGCGGGTGAAGATAAGTTTTCTACCTTATAGCTGACATTAGGTCGACCGATGGACTGGTGGTATGGTATGATATGGGCACCGAGGAGGTGC
>JAMDCE010000577.1 GCA_023489135.1 Chloroflexota bacterium | reverse complement strand
ATACCCTCGGGGTCAACTTCCGCCCTTATCTTGGAATCGTCCAGCGCTGAGGTCTGGTTCTTCATGTCAGATAACCGTCCAATTCATACTGATTGACAACTTGCATCAAGGCGGAGAGTTGCTTTTCGTCCAAATCTACCAGGGGCAATCTTGGTTTCCCCACCCTGAAGCCACGGGCATTGAGAGCCGCTTTGAGAGGAATGGGGTTGGCGACGACAAAGAGCGCTCGAGAGATTGGGGTGAGGTCTCGATGCAGCTTGGCCGCGCCCGAGACGTCGCCCTCGACAAACCGGTCGATCATGGCCTTGATCTGACCTCCCACCAGATGGGAGGCCACGCTAATCACGCCATGCGCGCCCATAGCCAGCATCGGGAAGGTGTCGCTATCGTTGCCACTAAAGACGAAGAAATCTTCCGGTGTTCCGTCGAGGATGCTGGTGATCTGACCGAAATCGCCGCTGGCTTCTTTGACGCCCACGATGTTGTCAATGGCGCTGAGCCGGATGACCGTCTCGGCCGTCATATTGGTCACCGTTCGCGCCGGAACGTTATAGAGGATCACCGGAAGAGAAGTCGACCTGGCGATGGTGGTGAAATGCTGGTAGAGGCCCTCCTGAGGAGGCTTGTTGTAGTACGGAACGGTGCCCAGAATGGCGTCGGCGCCGCTCTTCTCAGCCTCGTGAGTTAGTTCAATGCTCTCGGCGGTGTTGTAGTTGCACGTGCCCGCGATGATCGTCGCACGGTCCCCTACCGCCTCCTTGACTTCAGCGAAAAGACGCAGCTTCTCCTCGGTGGTGAGGGTAGGAGACTCCCCCGTTGTTCCGGAAACCACCAGGCCATCGGAACCACCATCCACCAGACCCACGGCCAAACGCCTCGCCTGGTCGTAATCAACCCGGCCCTCCTCGTCAAAAGGAGTAGCCATCGCCGTGAACAGTCTACCCAGAGTAGCCATAGCGTTGTTCCTTCCTAATCTCTCCGGCACCCCTAAGTGTGCCAACCATGATTAAGTAGGGCGGGCCTGCTGCCAACTGAACTGATCGGACGCATAGTTGAGAGGAAACGCCCGCAGCAACCTTAGGGGAATTCGCACGCAGTACCGGTCTGACAGAACCTGTGGCACCTTCCGCTAAGACCCTCGAGGGTGCTTCGCCTTACAGGCGCTGGCACGCACGGTGCTTGCCGTGCTTTAGTAGCGCTAGATCCACTCTCGTTGAATCATCAACTCGGCAATCTGGATGGCATTAAGGGCTGCGCCCTTACGCAAGTTGTCTGCCACCACCCACATCGCCAGGCCATTGGGATGAGAGACATCCTCGCGAATGCGCCCCACGAAGACCTCGTCCTGCCCGACCACCTGCCATGGGTGCGGATAGAGGCTCACATCCGGATCATCCAGAACGCGAACGCCTGGCGCTTCGCTCAGAATGCCTCGGGCGTCACCAGCCGTCATTGGCGTGGTTAGTTCGATGTGGAGGGCTTCGGAATGGCCAATGTAGACTGGCACGCGAACCGCCGTTGCTGAAACAGCAATCTTCGGTTCGTGCATGATCTTGCGTGTCTCCTGCACCATCTTCCATTCTTCCTTGGAATAGCCATTATCAAGGAAAACGTCGATCTCGGGCAGGAGATTGAAAGCGATTTGATGAGGATAGACGTGGGGCACGACGTTCTTGCCTTCAAGGATGAGCTTGGTCTGATTGCTCAGTTCTTCCATGGCCGGTGAGCCGGTGCCGGAAACCGACTGGTACGTGTCCACGATGATGCGCTTGATGGGATTGACGCGATGAATAGGGTTAAGAGCGACCACCATCTGAATGGTAGAGCAATTGGGATTAGCAATGATGCCGGAATGGCCCTTGGCATCCTCACCGTTGATCTCGGGAACGACCAGCGGAGTGCCCTCATCCATCCGAAAGGCAACACTGTTGTCTATGACGACCGCACCAGCGTGAGCGGCGATAGGGGCAAAATGAAGGCTAGTCTCTTTCCCAGCGGAAAAGAAGGCAATGTCGACGTTCTTGAAAGAAGACGCGGAAACTGCCTGCACTTCGATATCGCTGCGAGCGAAGCTGATAACCTTGCCCTCGGAACGATCGGAAGCTAGAAGGCGGAGATTCCTAACAGGGAACCTGCGCTGCTGCAGGATCTTGAGGAACTCCTGCCCCACGAGTCCGGTAGCTCCGACAACCGCTACGTTGAAGGCTCTCAAACTGCCGCCCCCCTTGCGAAATTTTGCGTCCCAGTTTACTCCAACCGAAGCAGATTTTCAAGACCATAGATCAGGCCCCGCCGCTGACCGACCTCCTTCACGGCCAACAGCACCCCGGGCATAAAGGATTCTCGACTGATCGAATCGTGACGAATAGTCAGAGTTTGGCCGGTGCCACCGAAGATCACCTCTTGATGCGCCACCAGCCCTGGAAGTCTGACGCTGTGGATGGTGATACCACCTTCGCTGCCCCCCCGCGTTCCGGGGATCGTCTCTCGGGTAGTGATGGCTTGAGCGAAATCCTCCTGCCGCGCCTCCCGCATCGCTTCGGCCGTCTGAAGCGCCGTCCCAGACGGCGCGTCGATCTTCTGGTTGTGGTGCAATTCAATGATCTCAGCGCTGGAGAAATACCTCGCACCGATCTTGGCGAAATGCATCATCAGGACGGCGCCAATGGCAAAGTTTGGGGCCACTACGGCCCCCAGTTGATGCTTACTGCAAAGCTCTTCCATTTCCTTGATGTTGGCCTGGCTGAACCCCGTCGTGCCTACGACGGGAGAGACACCGTGCTCTACGGCGACTCGGACGTTCCTCAGGGCGGCGTCGGCCTCGGTAAAATCCACCATGACCGACGGTCTCGCCTTGGCCAACATCGCTCCTAAGTCGTTGGAGAGAGGAATGAGATCGGGCGCGTTGGACAGAGGCATGTAGTCTTGGCTGCTCTTTATGTCGACGGCCCCGACGAGTCTTAGCTCTGGATCAGCTTGGACAGCGCGACTAACCTCATGTCCCATGCGACCCAGTGCACCAGTTACGACAACCCTGATCTCATCCATGCTGAACTCCTTAGCGACCACCGTTTACCAGCGCTTGTCCTGACTGGGCGGCTTACGGTCGAATCCCGGGCGATGATCGCCACCTGGACCGTGGCCCTCCCGACCAAACGGGCGAGGCCCCGCCGGGCGAGCTTCCTTCTGGCGCGGCATCTGACCGGTTAGCACGGCCTTGCGCGAGAGGCTTATCTTGCCCTGGCGATCTATCTCCGTCACCATGACGCTGATTTCGTCGCCTATGTTCAACACATCCTCCACTCGCTGAACGTGATAGTCAGCCAACTCCGAGATATGCACCAGGCCATCCTTGCCAGGTAGAATCTGCACAAAGGCGCCGTAGGGCATTATGCGAACCACCTTGCCCAGATAGATTCCTCCCACTTCGGCTTCCTTGGTCAGAGCTTCCACCATCGTTATGGCCTTCTTGGCGCTTTCCCCGTCGACAGAGGAGATGTAGACACTGCCGTCATCTTCCACGTCAACCTTCGCCCCACTCTCCTCGATGATGCCCCGAATATTCTTTCCGCCGGGTCCGATCAAGGCACCGATCTTCTCGGGGTTGATCATTATCTTCACAATCCGAGGAGCATACTGCGAAAGGTCCGGCCTCGCCTGGCTGATCGTTTCTAGCATCTTGTGGAGAATGAAGAGCCGGCCCTCTCGCGCCTGGTCGAACGCCTGCCGCAGAATCTCATAGCTGAAACCGGACATCTTTATATCCATCTGGATCGCCGTAACGCCCTTGGCCGTTCCGGCGACTTTCAGGTCCATATCGCCCAGGTGATCTTCGATTCCCTGGATGTCGGTCAGCACAGCGTACTTGCCGTCTTCCCCCGTTACTAACCCCATAGCGACGCCCGACACAGGCGCCTTGATGGGAACACCGGCGTCCATAAGCGCCAGCGTGCTGCCACATACGCTGGCCATCGAGCTGGAGCCATTGGAGCTCACCACTTCAGAGACCACCCGCAACACGTAGGGGAACTCGTCGTCGTCCGGAAGCACCGGGACCAGCGCTCGCTCGGCCAGCGCCCCGTGCCCGATGTCTCGCCGGCTAGGACCCCGCAACCTCTTCACTTCGCCGGTGGCGTAGGGTGGGAAGTTGTAGTGGTGCATATAACGTTTCGATTCCTCGATGCCCAGACCGTCCAGCATCTGCTCCTCGCTGACCGTTCCCAGAGTCGTAACCGAAATGACCTGAGTCTGACCTCGTGTGAAGAGGGCCGATCCGTGCGTTCGGGGCAGCAGACCGACCTCGGCGGAAACTGGTCTAACGGTGGTGAGATCTCGCCCGTCGGGGCGCACCCCTTTGTCGAGAATTGATCTTCGCACCTCGTCCCGAAGCGCGGTTTCGAAGGCCTTCTCCACGTCGCGCTTCTGGAGAGCCTGTTCGGCTTCGCCGGGGGCTTCCGTAAACTTGGCGATGACCTCTTCCTTCAGAGCGGCCGTGGCCTCCTGACGCTGGGTCTTGTCGGCGTTCTGCAGAGCTTCGGCCAACCGGCCTCCCAGATAGTCCTCCATTTCGTGCTGGAACTCTTCGTGATTGGGCGCGGGCTCAAAGGATCTCTTGGGCTTACTAGCGACCTCGATCAGCTTCTCCTGAAGCCTGATGATCTCCTGCAACCCTTCGTGGCCGAACTTCATCGCCTCCAGCACCAGATCCTCAGGCAACTCCTGGGCCCCGCCTTCCATCATCACGATGGCATCCTTGGTACCGGCAACGATCAACTCCAACTGGCTGTCCAGCAACTGGTGGCTGGTGGGGTTGAGA
>JAMDCE010000049.1:4379-4819 GCA_023489135.1 Chloroflexota bacterium | reverse complement strand
CAGCACCGGTTCACTCAGTCCCAACTCGCGGAAGGTGGTCATAGCCCCCTCCAATAATGTGGATTCTTGGATGTGGTAGATGCTCTTTGCGTCTAGCCTGCATTCGCCGTGCCAGGATGCTCAGGGCAACGGAGCCACAGTGAGCTAACCAGCCATGGGGCATCCATCTCCGGCACGGATATTGCCCGCCAGTTGAAAGAGGCCAATTGTAGCTGTTCAGGTGAAAAGGGCAGCGGATGAAGGGAGGATGATCAGTAATGGGTGCAAGACTTTATGTAGGCAATCTGCCTTATGGCGCAACGGAGGAGGGACTGCGACAGGTGTTCAGTCAGGCCGGACCAGTGGTTTCGGTTACCTTGCCTATGGATCGGGCTACAGGTCGGCCGCGGGGTTTTGGTTTTGTAGAGATGGAAAGCAGCGCTGACGCCGAGGAAGCAGTG
>JAMDCE010000049.1:0-4369 GCA_023489135.1 Chloroflexota bacterium | reverse complement strand
ACCACCAAACGATGCATCGGCACGCGCTCCGGGCTTTCGTCCATCTATGAGATACGGGACAGAATATGGGATTGGCAGGCGCCGCGAGGGGCGCAGGTCAGAAGGTCATCGAGGAAGGGGCCGAGCCGCCTAGAGATGTTTTCTCTGATAGCCTCCTTCGGCTTGCGAGTCGAGGTAGATGGTTGTGATAAGGTCGTTGGGAGGCGCCTGCAACGCAGGCGACTTTTCAGCTGACTAGATTGGCGATGCGTTTGCACGAGCGTCAAGGTCCCAGATGTTGTGCTCGATCTGCTAGAGCAAGCCAAAGTTTCAATGGATGTAGGGCGAATCAAGGTGGAGATCCCCACGAACCTATCACCTGTGGAAGCCGACCCGGATGGGCTTGAGCGCATCCTGTTGAATCTAGTGAGCAATGCTCTCAAGTACTCAGTGGCCGAGACCGAGGTGGTGTTAAGGTCTGAAAAGATCGATGGAGAAGTGGTGATGTCGGTGGCCGATCATGGCCAGGGGATAGCTTCGCAGGATCTCCCTCACATTTTCGAGCGTTTCTACCAACCCAGGACCGGTAGGAAACCCGGTGGCTTGGGCCTGGGCCCATATATTACCAAAAAGCTCGTTGAGGCCCACGACGGACGAATCTGGGTTGAGAGCGAATTGGGGAAGGGCAGCACCTTCTACTTCACCCTGCCGCTGGCGTGAAGCATATTCCCAACGTGGATCAACTTTTTGTGTCATAATAATAGAAAAAAGGACCGTCAAGAAACGGTCCTTTGTGATAGAGTCGGGGCGAGAGGATTTGAACCTCCGACCTCAGCGTCCTGAGCACTATATTACTGCATCAAAGAGGCAGGTGCTGTTTCAACGCAAGCTTAGCCGTGATGCGGCTAATCCTGCATAGTCGCCGTCTACAATGGCTTCACTCTCGAAGCTCTGTACCTCTAACTGAACCACCAAACGATGCATCGGCAACTTGCCAGTGCTTACCGGCCTTTGCGGACTTCATCCCGAATAGCCACCGAGTGACGTTTGTTCTCCTGACGAGTACATCGTACGAAACCATCGTGCCTACCAGCGATGCCGCGACGATCACGAGGTACTTCACGTTCACGTCGAAGCTCCATTGGACCACGTAGAATCCGATCACCACAATCACTGTCTGATGGAGCACGTAGAACGGATAACTTGCCTCCCTCGCATACCGCAATACCCTGTTGTCGGCGTTCAGATACTTCTGGCCAAATCCCAAAATGGCCATCAGCCAGAACCAGAGGTTGAAATTGCGAATGAAAGCGAAGAAGATGTCCTCCGTCGAATTGTCGGCAAACTGGACGCCCGACAGCGAGACTACATAGATAGACGACATTGACGCGATTCCCAGAAAAAGCGCCACTTCCTTGTTCCTAATCCAAGCTTGATGGAACGTAGCGTCGGAAGCCAACACGAATCCATAGATCAGCACCGTCAGATATATGAAAACGGGTTTCCCGTCAATATTAGGGAGTTCTGCCAAAAACGGTAAGGGCAGAGCCAACAGCAAAATGGCCCGGCCCTTACCAAAGAAACTAGCCAGCCTGGACACGATATTCTGCCCTGATCTGCTTCTAAGATATAGAAACAGGGGAAGAACAACGAGGGACATCACCAATAGATTCAGAATGAACCACAGGTGTGCCCAAGTGAAGCCTATTCCGGTGTAGTCTGGCAGATCAAACGGACGCAGTTGGAAGAACTGGGAATAATACTCCAAGCAGGAGGCGGACGTACTCGATCTTTGCAGCAAAGCCAGGTACATTTGCGGTGGAACGATTACCAGCGTGCCGAAGACGAAGGGGATCAAGAGGCGCTTCAGCCTTTCGCCAACATACTGCCCGCTGGTGCGAGAGCCCAGGGCGTACCACGTTGATGCCCCAGAAATGAAGAACAGGAGCGGCATCTGCCAGCGACTCAAAAAGCCGACGACGATGTAGCCTATCCACGGGCTTAACTCGGCGTTCTTGATGTAGAAGGGCTCAAAGGTGTCGAAGATTCTGGCGCTGTGGAATGGAATGAGTAAAAGGACAGCCAGTATTCTTACCCCGCTAGGTCAGTTCTTCTTTCCGATGTGGTGCCTTTGCCGTTCATCGTGATCCTTCCAGTATATCTGGCAGCCGCCTGCGTCGACTTGTGTCGCTACTACTACAACTATATAGTAACACTACTCGATGTGCTCTCCCCAATTGGCGAGCCTACGATCTAACCACGTGGCCAGTTTGTCAACTGGTCAACAGGTGTACCGAGTTGAAGTCACCTCCACCCATTGTGCAATCAACCACTACCGAACTTACCTGGCGCAACCGCTGGGACCATATGCTGGCCCGTTTCGCGTACAGTCGCAATGATCACCGGATCGAGCCTGGGCTATACGCAATTGGCAATCCCACTCGGTCGTCACCGGTTTTCGTGACGTCCAACTACACTCTGTCCGCACGCTGTTTTCAAGGTGAATGGCAAAGTAGTCGAGCTACACACTCCGAAAGCGTGCACGGAATGCAGGGGCCTGCCAACGCAATTGTCCAACGGGGGCAATCGCTGTCGATAGTGGCGTGGGATGTGCGGGGGGCAATGATTCGCGCCGCTCTCACCAGAAAGAAGGAGCCTGCGTGTTGCTAGGAGGCTTTGCACAAGCCGTACCCCGAATTTGTCAGGCACAGGACACCGAACTGCGTTGCTCCTGGAAGCCTTGTAGTGTTAGACTAGCTGCAACATCAATCTGCCAAGGGGCTTAATATGCTGACGCAACACCTGAGACAATTCCCTAATGGCCGCCACGGACGGAGCAATTACTGCGCACGAAACCCTGTATTCCTTAACCAGGTCCAGATTTCGTTCCGCGTACCCGCCCGTCGGAACGGCTTGATCGGCGTCCGGATTGCAGGCTTGCGCTTGTATCCGCCCAGATAGGTTTTGGCAAGACCATTATTGATTCTTGGAGGTGTGTAGATATGCCAAAGGCTCTATCCGTCTTGAAGACTGCCGGTAAACTGGTGGTTATGGGGGCAATCCTGACGCCAGCGTACATTTCTATCCTACGCCCCTGGCAACTCCGATGGGGTGCGACCGATGAGGAAGTTGCACGTGCGATGCCGGGTGATGGCATCGTTAAGCATCCCAGTTTTAACGCAACTCGTGCTGTGACCATCGAGGCGAAACCGGAGGATATCTGGCCATGGCTCGTGCAGATCGGATTCCGTCGTGCAGGGTGGTACAGCTACGACTGGATCGACAATTTGGGCAGGCCGAGCGCCGATCAAATCGTCTCCGAATTGCAAAGACTGGAGGTCGGTGATCTCGTGCCGATAGGTCCCGGCGAGGAGTCCGGCTTCTGGGTCAAGGAGATCGAACCAAACCAGTGGATGCTGTGGGGAGATAAGAAGGGCGAGGTCACGTGGTTCTGGGGTCTATACCCGCTTGACGCTACCAGGACGCGGCTGATCACCCGTGTGCGTATGCGCTACAATTGGGCTTCTCCTGCAATGCTATTCAATGTGGCCTTGGATGTTGGCGATATTGTGATGATGCGCAAGTGCATGCTTGGGATCAAGCAGCGAGCCGAGACTTTGGCCAGACAGCAAACTGACCCTTTGACCAGTATAGAAGAATAACTCGGGGCAATCTATGTTCGGTCGAATGATTATCCGCCAATCACTGAGACCGCCCCTTTGTGGCACGTCACTGGTTTCAACGGAACCTCCGCGGCAAATCGCCTTCTGTCCCGCTTGCAGATGATCTGAATCACGTCCCGGCCCGATTTCGCCGCCGGAGGCACGCCACCTCCTGGCTCCACCCATTGTCCGACCATATAGAAGTTCTCCAAACCGGGAAGGGTCTTGCTCATCCCTTTACCTGACATCATCGTGTTCATCACTTTGGTGCTGAGGTACCATCCCTCGAAAGACCCCTGCCAGTTGCCCGTATAGCGTTCGTATGTCAGAGGAGTAGCGACATCCACTACCTCGACTTGACGACTGATTCCCGGGAATCGATCCTCAAGGAGTCCGATAACGGCAGTGGCAATACGCTGCTTTTCTGCTTCGTACCGTTCAGAGGCACGACCTAGGTTTTTCCAGTATTCATAGTTTGATGAAAACGTGACCTCAATCACCGATTTGCCCTTAGGTGCAAGCGAGGCGTCGTAACAGTAGTTTCTCACGGTGATGCGCTGATGTTCTTCACCTGCGATGGTAACCGGCTTCTGGAGTGGAAAGGAGAAGGAGTGAGGCACGTCTGATATATCGCGCGCCACCCCGAGAGAGACCTGGATCAGTGGCTGAAAGATGGGCGTCTCCCCATAGTAACCATCGATCTCATCATCCACGTACTTACCCGCCAG
>JAMDCE010000481.1 GCA_023489135.1 Chloroflexota bacterium | reverse complement strand
GATCTTCCTCAATGATCGGGGTGATGTCGAGAACGCTTATTTGCAGGTGCCCGAATTGAGGGGCTTTGAGAAGTTTTGCCAGGGCCGGCCTGTTGAGGAGATTCCTCGAATCGTCCCTCGCATCTGCGGTGTCTGACCAGGCGCGCACCACATGGCCTCGTGTAAGGCCGTAGACGCCGTATATCACGTGGATCCGCCGGCCACGGCGAAGAAACTGAGAGAACTGTTCTACTCGGCTCATTTCACCCACAGCCACATCGCCCACTTCTACGCCCTGGCCGCTCCCGACTTCGTTCTTGGTCCGGATGCCAGCCCAGCAGAAAGAAACATTCTGGGCGTGGTGGCCAAGGTGGGGTTGGAGACGGGTGCCGAGGTGATCAAGCACCGAGCCTACGCGCAGCAGATTCAGACGATGCTGGGCGGCAAGGCGACTCATCCGGTCTGGGGATTGCCCGGGGGAGTCAGCAAAGGGCTCACGGAGGACGAACGGAAGGAGGTCGAAGACAAAGCGAAATCCTGCGTGGAGTTTGCCAAGTTCTCCCTTTCGCTTTTCAACGGCGTGGTTCTGAAAAACAAAGCCTACGTGGACCTAATCCTGGGCGAACCGTACTCTATGAGTACCTACTACATGGGCACCGTCGACGCCAACAACATGGTGAGCTTCTACGACGGGACCATCAGAGTGGTCGATCCGGCGGGCAAAGAAGTCGACCGGTTTAAGCCGGCCGATTATCTGACCCGCCTGCGAGAGCATGTGGAACCCTGGAGCTATTTGAAGTTCCTATATCTGAAAGACATAGGCTGGAAGGGGTTGGTGGACGGCAAAGATAGCGGGTTGTATCGCGTGGCTCCCCTGGCCCGCCTGAACGTGGCCGACGGCATGGCCACGCCAGTGGCTCAGGAGGCCTACGAGCAGATGTTTAGCACTCTAGGAGGAAAACCGGTCGGCGCTACGTTGGCCAATCACTGGGCGAGATTGGTTGAGTTGCTTTACGCCTCTGAGAGGTTGTTGGAGTTGTCTCAGGATCCGGATATTACCAGCCCTGACATCCGCACGTTGCCAACGGCTACGCCGACCGAGGGCGTGGGGGTTGTGGAGGCTCCCCGGGGCACCCTTTTCCACCACTATAAGACCGACGAGAACGGGATGGTGAAGGAAGTGAACCTCATTGTGGCGACGGCCAACAACCATGCGGCGATATGTTTGGCGGTGAAGCGAGCGGCCCAGGGAGTGATCAAGGCGGGTCACGGGATAAGCGAGGGCCTTTTGAACATGGTGGAAATGGCCTTCCGAGCCTACGATCCTTGCTTTGCCTGCGCCACCCACTCTCTGCCGGGTCAGATGCCGCTGGAGGTGAAGGTCTACGACAGCGAGAGAAGGCTGATCGGCCAGGTGCGGAGGGGCTAGCTATTGACGCCGCAGGAGAAAACGCTGATACTGGGACTGGGTAACCCAATTCTCACAGATGATGCCATTGGGTGGCACGTGGCGCGGCGGGTCTTCGAATCGATTGGAGATGAGAATTACGAGCTGGCCGAGGCCGCGGTAGCCGGCCTTGGGATTTTGGATCTGATAGCGGGCTACGACAAAGTCATCATCGTGGACGCTATCCAGACGAAGCGTGGCCGGGTGGGTGACGTGTATGCGCTTACTCTCGACGATCTGAGGTTAACGCCAAGGCTGACTTCTCCCCACGACGTGGACTTTACGCTGGCCTTTCGCCTGGGACAGGCGCTGGATGTGCCATTGCCCCGGAAGATCAAGATATACGCCGTGGAGGTGGCCGATCCGTACTCCTTTGGCGAGGAACTAACTGCTTTGCTGCAGAAGGCCGTGAATACCATCGTCCAGGAGGAGTCTCGGCCCTGCTAAGGCCAGGCACACAAAACGGAAAAGCGGCACCCTTTACCACCAGTACGAAGAAGACGGAAGTGGTACAATTGTCGCGGCCGACGTAATCACCCCCACGGCTCAGAACCTTACCAACATCGAGGAAGACATCGAAGTTCTGGTCCCGAAAATTGTCGGCCAGCCGCGTGAGAGAATCGTGAGCGTGTTGGAGAGTCTGGTCCGAGCGTACGATCCGTGCATCTCCTGCTCGGTGCATTTTCTGGACGTGAAGTTCGTCGAGTAATCTCAGCCAGTTCTATCGACTCCGCGGGCATGTTGCCCGCCGCTTAAACAAGTATGAAACGCACTAACCCGAGGCCCGGTGATGGACCGGCCAAGAGATCGATTACCATTGTCGGCTGTGGCAATGTTTTGGCCGCGGATGACGGCGTGGGTGGTAAGATCATCGACCGGTTGAAACGGCTGTCGCTTCCGGAAGCGGAGATGGTTGATCTCGGCGTAGACGCTCTCCGCCTTCTCGACTATCTGAGGGGCCAGGACAAGCTTATCGTGGTGGACGCGGTGTCTAGCCCGGCGCACCAGCCGGGTACCGTGCTGCGCGGCCGGTTCAAGGGGGCGGAAACGCTCCCCAGTCTGTCTTTGCATCACTTCGGCCCGGCCGAGGTGCTGGAGCTTGGCCGGACCCTCTATCCCGAGCGTATGCCGCGAGAAACGGTCGTGGAAAGCGTGGTTGTGGGAGACGTCACACCCGGGAGAATGGAACCGACCCGAGCGGTGCAGAAAGCGATAGATCGCGCGGTGCATATTATAAAGGAAGAAGTCGACTCCTTTAGCTCCGATCTGTAATTCAGGCGAGGGACAAACCTCTTTGATCTCCAGAGTGAACATTGTGGTGCGTGGCGTCGTCCAAGGGGTCGGGTTCCGACCCTTCATTTATCGCCTGGCCACGGAGCACAATCTAACCGGCTGGGTGCTGAACTCCAGCGAAGGGGTCGTCATCGACGTAGAAGGGGCCGATCTGGACTCCTTCGTGGGCGACATCACCGCCAAAGCTCCTCCCATGGCCCGCATTCAGAAGATCGAGGTAACTCCTCTCCCTCTCGTGGGCTACCGCACCTTTGCCATTGAACCAAGTCAGGAGGTAGTAGGCGCCTACGCCCTTATTTCGCCAGACATCTGCATCTGCCCCGACTGTCGAACCGAGTTATTCGAACCGGAGAACAGGCGCTATCGGTATCCTTTCATTAATTGCACGAATTGCGGCCCCCGGTTCAGCATTACCAGGGATATCCCTTATGACAGACCCAAGACCACTATGGCCAAGTTTACCATGTGCCCGGAATGTCAGTCCGAGTACGATGACCCTCTCGACAGACGCTTCCACGCACAGCCTAACGCCTGTCCGATTTGCGGTCCCAGAGTCTGGCTGGAGGGGAAAACGGCCGACGGCGCTTTCAGACCGCTGGAGGGTGAAGCTATTTCACTGGCCAAGAGGTACCTCGCCTCCGGTGGAATTCTGGCCGTCAAAGGTCTGGGCGGTTTCCATCTGGCCTGCGAAGCTAGCAACGACGAGGCCGTGGCCGAATTGCGTCGCCGCAAAGGGCGTGTCGGCAAGCCCTTTGCCGTGATGGTTCCGGACGTTGAGACGGCCAGCCGCTACAGTTTTGTCGACGAGGGGGAGAGGCGATTATTGGAATCCTGGTCCAGGCCCATCGTCCTCTTGAGACGCAAGCCTGACGCGGAGATTTCCTCACTGGTTGCGCCTGACAACTGCTACGTGGGGGTGATGCTGCCTTATACCCCATTGCATTACCTGTTGCTGACGTCCGAGAAAGGTGGACAGACCGCCTCACCGAGGGCCCTGGTAATGACCAGTGGCAACTACAGCGAAGAGCCCATCTCCATCGCCAACGACGAGGCCAGAGAAAAGCTTGGCCGGCTCTGTGACGCTTTCCTGATGCACGATCGGGACATCCACGTGCGGTGTGACGATTCTGTCGGTAGGATAGTGGAGAGCAAAGAGGCCACGATCCGTCGCTCCCGCGGCTTCGCGCCGTTTCCGGTACGGTTAAGCTTCAACCTGCGGCCGATCCTCGCCTGCGGCGGGGAGCTGAAGAATACTTTCTGCCTGACCAAGGATAACTACGCCTTCGTTAGCCACCACATCGGTGATTTGGAAAACCTGGAGACACTGGCGTCCTTCCGTGAGGGGATCGACCACTTCGTGAAGCTGTTTCGGATCGAACCCGAAATTGTGGCCCACGACCTCCATCCAGAGTACCTTTCCACCAAATACGCTCAGGGCCTTTTATCAGGTGCTCATCCGCGTCCCGCCTTGGGTGGAGAAAGGTCTGTGAGCCAGGCAAAGCCAAGGGAATTGGTGTTGGCTCCCGTCCAGCATCATCACGCCCACATGGCCAGTTGTATGGCTGAGAACGGACTGGACGAATCGGTCATCGGCGTGACGTTCGATGGCACCGGCTACGGCCCCGATGGCGCTATTTGGGGCGGGGAGATCCTCGTCGGCGGGTTCTCGGGTTTCGAGCGTTGGGCTCACCTAAAGTACGTCCGCCTGCCGGGAGGCGAAGCGGCCATAAAGCGGCCTTACCGGATGGCCCTGAGCCATCTGTTCGACGCTTTCGGAGACGGGCGAGCTTTCAGACCCCTGGCCGAGCGCATTTCGGCAGCGGAAAGCGAGATCGTTAGACGACAGGTGGACAAGGGTCTGAATTCGCCGTTGACCTCCAGTTGCGGCCGGCTCTTCGATGCGATCTCGGCCCTTATCGGATTGAGGGACGTGGTTACTTTCGAAGGTCAGGCGGCTATTGAGCTGGAAATGATTGCCGACGAGACAGTGGAGGACTGGTATTCGCTGCCTCTTTTAGGCGGTGCTTTGCCCCTGGTATTGGATACAGTTCCATTAATCCGAGATGTGGTTGGGGACATTCAAAGAGGTCAGGCCAAAGAAGT
>JAMDCE010000550.1:3533-4827 GCA_023489135.1 Chloroflexota bacterium | reverse complement strand
TCGATTCAGATCGATTTCTTTTCATTAAAGGAAGGAAGAAGGACATCATAGTAACCAGCGCTGGCTTGAACATCTATCCAGAGGACATCGAGCTGGCACTCAACCATATCGCGGGGGTTAGAGAAGCCAGCGTGGTTGAGTGGAAGGGAACCATTCACGCCGTTCTTCTGCTCGAGCCTGACGTCGACCCGCGACGTATCGTGCAGCAGGCCAACCAGGAACTAGAGCCCAGCCAACACATCCAGGGTTTTACCGTATGGCCGTACGAGGATTTCCCTCGGACCACGACGCTCAAGCCCAAGAAGCGCGAACTTCTCGACTACCTGCGCTGCGCTGAGGTCGGAGAAGAATTACCATCACCACCAGTCGGCCGAATGACGCGCCTTCACCGCCTCATCGCCCGAGTTTCCCCTGAAGGCGCAAGAGCGATACGGCCAGATGCTACTCTCGGGTTGGATCTCAAGCTTGGATCCATCGATCGCCTCGAACTCGTCTCCCTCATCGAACAGGAACTGGGGGTCACTCTGCCCGATGAGCTTGTCACCGCCGAAACCACGGTGGAGCGACTGGAGAGTATGATCGCGGAACACCCTGTCCAAGTGAGGCGCCTGTCCTTTCCGCGCTGGTCGGTGAGCCCAACGGCGGAAGCTGTCCGCGACCTCGCACAGCGACTGCTTCTGTTTCCTTTGCTTAGATCGTTAATGCGCTTATCTGTCGAAGGGATGGGCAACCTGAACCTGGTCAGCGGTCCAGTTATCTTCGCCTCCAACCACCAGAGCTATCTTGATGCCCCGGCCATCGTCATGGCTCTGCCAGGCGCTTGGCGCCGCACGATGGCGGTGGCTGCCTGGTCCGAGTACTTTGAGGCTTCCGACAAGCCGTGGCCGACGCGCATCGTTCGCCGGCTCCTTTATTATATCGCCGTAGCGCTAGTGAACATCTTTCCTCTCCCCCGGGAACGCGTATTCCGCGAGAGCATCAAGTATGCTGGCGAGCTTATAGACCGTGGCAGGAGCATCCTGATCTTCCCCGAAGGGCACCGAACGACCACTGGCAAGATGCTGCCGTTCAGAGAGGGAATCGGTCTTTTCGTCTCCGTTTTACGGGTGCCGGTGATACCGGTAGGTATCCTCGGCCTATTCGCCATCTACAGCCCCTCCAAAGTACTACCTACCTCTGGCGACGTCCGAGTGAGATTTGGAGAGCCGCTATACTTCAGGGATGAATCCTACTTAGAAATCACCAGGAGAATAGAAAGCGCAGTCAAAGATCTAAGCAAAGGAAACAGAAGCAG
>JAMDCE010000550.1:0-3523 GCA_023489135.1 Chloroflexota bacterium | reverse complement strand
TTCCTGTCAAATCAAATGAAAATGTTACCGAAGGGCGATGTATTGACAAATAGCTAATATATAGTATATAATGATGCCCACCAAGCCAGAGTACGCTGCTTTGCTTTAGTGTCAGAACGGCCGACCGTACCCTCGCAGTTCGAGCTAACTCCGCGAGGTCGCGCCCTGCGAAGGAGCAGGAAAGCATCAAGGTACCGAGGCTGGCAAAGCTCGGCAACGAGCTGAGTGATCCAACCCACACTCAATGATGAGCGTGCTGGCGTTCAATTGCGCCAGCTGGCTAACCCGCAATTACAACCTTCTACTTCTGAACCGATCGCATCGGGGCAAGATTGCAGCGCTGCAAGTCGAATCGTGGCAACGAATCGCCACACGTCGGGAGACGGCGGACTACCACCTTGCCTTGCGCTGCTGAACAGCCGTCGCCTCTCTGAGGTATTCTATACAGATTACCCCCGCTGAAGTTCACGCTGCTGGTCACATTTCAGTTTGTAGCAAAGTGAAAGGGAAACGCAAGATGTATGAGATTTTGGATCTGATGCAAGGGGCACGGAATTGTGTCCAAGGATTTGCTAACGTCCAGCCGGGAGAGGAAGTCTTGATAGTGGCGGACACCACTGGAATAGCAGATCCTGAAGTACTCGAGGCGCTCGGCATTGCCTGCCGAGAGGTTGGCGCTAAGGTTTCGATGATCCACGTAGAAGACTTTGAGCCCCGGGTGGATCCCCCGCCAAAGACGCTCGAGCACGCAATATACGGCTGCAGCAAGCTACTGTGGGCTTGTCGCCACGAGGTCATCCTGCATTCCAGAACGGGCATGCGAGCGATGTATGACTACGGGGTGAGCATAATCCCTGTGGTAGCAAACCGCCGCGAGATTATGAACTCAGATTGGGCTCGTTTCCCGATGGAGGTATTCTGGGCTATAGCCCGCAAAGTATTCGCTACCGTGCGAAATGGGAAAACCATCCACGTGAAGGGTGAAAACGGGACTGATCTTTGGGCAGGGCTTCATCCCGCGCATATAGTCGGCTTGCCCGTCCTCATTGATCCTCAGCCACCGCTAAAGGGTGCCTGCAACCACGGCATGTTTCCACCAGGCTGCTGCGGGCTGCATCCTGAGGGAGATGTATACGGCGTCGTGGTTTACGACCTCTTGCTGGGATTCGAGGGAGTTCTCAAGGAGCCACTGAGGCTCACAGTGGAGGGCCACAGGTTCACCCAGGTCCAGGGGGGGCCAGAGGCAGCCTGGCTCAAGCAGATGATGGACAAGAAGATCAACGGCAACTGGGTTGCCGAGATAATGTGGGGGCTCAACCCCAAAGCCAGTCTGCGGCGCGGCATTAGCGAAGTGCAATACCGCGAGGGCGAGGTGACCAGAAGAGCAGGCACCCTCCACGTCGGCATTGGCAACGGCATAGTGCTGGGCGGCAGGGTGTTTTCCGACTGGCATTGGGACGGCGTGCTAATTACGCCCTTTGACGTCTACATCGATAGTGAACCGCTCATTAAGAACGGTCGCCTGTTAACTCTGGACGATCCGGAAATCGTAAGCTTAGCTTCCAAGTATGGCAACCCTGAAGAGTTGCTCAAAGAAGCCCCGTGAGAGGTGAAGAAATATGTCAGAAGTAGTATCTGTGGCTCAAAAGTTCTGCGAAGAGGTCGGCGAGATTCCTGAGGTGAAGGAAATTCTGAAGGAGTTTAGCCAGAAGTTCATCTTCCACTGTAACGACGCGGCGCCCTTTTATCTTAGAGTCGAAGACGGCAGGCTAAGCGCGCACGCGGGAGATCTGGAGCCGGACCTCTACAACGTGTTCAACATCGAAACGGATAGCCAAACCGTTAGAGAGTTATTTGGTGGAAACCTTCGCATGGCAGACGCCATAATCACAGCCCGTCTTTTCTCCGACGCAATGTCAAAAAGGCCACTGCTCTCCTACCTTGGCAGGATCATCAGGATTCATCACGAAAACCGATGACATACAACGAAAACCGCAAGGGTAATGCGATTATCAAGTGACATAGAGGCTGGCATTCAAGATTTCTTTGGCATTCTGTCAAAGGTGAAGGAGGATCTGAAATGAGACACCACACGTGCAGGCAATCTAAAGGTTTTCCCGCGACCCTCTTGCTTCTGACGGGCCTCATCCTGGTCGCAATGCTCCTTGCGGCGTGTACATCCGCTGCACCAGCGACGCCTACAGCCGCAAAGTCTAACGCGCAGCCCACAGTTGCAAAGTCTAACGCACAGCCCACAGTCGCTCCTGTCAAGCCTACGGCGGCGCCAACCAAACCTGCCGCAGAGAAACCCATTGAGCCCCCCGTTACCGTTAATCTAGGTACACTGGGATCCATCTCAGACTCCGGATTGTTCATAGCTTTGGAAAAGGGTTATTTCAAAGAGCAGGGCATTTCGATAGAGATGACCCGTTTTGACTCTGGCGCCAGAATGGTGGCGCCGTTATCCGCAAGCCAGTTGGACGTTGGGGCTGGAAGTGCAAGTGCGGGACTGTACAACGCAGTGTCTCGGGGCATCCCGCTGCGAATAGTCGCGGATAAAGGAAAGATGTCCCCAGGTTTCGGTTTCGAGGCTCTGGTTGTGCGCAAGGACTTGATTGACAGCGGCAAGGTTAAGAGCTACGCCGACCTTAAGGGTATGACGATTGCCACGGCAGCCCTTGGTGTTGGTGACGAGGTCGTTCTCTACAAAGCCCTCGAGCTGGGAAAGTTGAGCGACAAAGACGTGAGAATTGTAGAAGTACCTTTCCCTGATATGAACGCTGCTTTGGCCAACAAGTCTCTCGACGCGGCCCTTCAAATCGAGCCTAACGTCGCGCAGGGAGTCGAAAAGGGAATCTTCGTGCGCTGGAAAGGGGAGGAGGAAATCTACCCTGACCAGCAGAAAGCGGTCATACTTTACTCTCCTAAGTTTGTGGAAAGTAAGCCCGAGGTGGCGAAGCGATTTATGGTGGCCTACGTTAAGGGTCTTCGAGACTTCAACGATGCCTTCATCAAGGGGAAAGGCAAAGACGAGGCAATCAAAATTATAATGAAGAACACTGGGCTCAAAGACCCCAAGCTATTTGATACAATGAAACTGGCAGGCCTTGACCCGAACGGACGCATCAATGTGAAAAGCCTCGAGGATGACCAGGACTGGTATCTGGCGAAAGGTTCCCTCAAGGAGAAAGTGGATCTTAAGAACGTCATCGACTACCAGTATGTAGACTACGCTCTGGAGAAGCTCGGCAAGTACTAATAGGATGTTGGGCTGATCGATTGCTCCGATCTTTCTCGGCCTGGCTGGCCATGGCCAATCGAGCCGAGAAAGATTGCGCCTATCATTCAACAAAACGGAAGGCAACCTATTGCTAATGGACGCCACTTAATATATAATATTAGCTGTTAGCTATTTGTGGACAGTGAGTCGACTTGCCACAACTCGAAGCGACTATTTCGTCACCATTTTTCGTCGAGGAACCGACCAGATGACTACAGAAGCCCCGTTCAGATCCATTCGCAC
>JAMDCE010000717.1 GCA_023489135.1 Chloroflexota bacterium | reverse complement strand
ATGCTCCAGGATTCACTTGATCTCCTGGATATCGGTGCCCAAGCGATCGCCAACTATCTGTCGAAAGGAGGTCACCGATGAGCTACGAGGACAAGACCCTAACCTGTCAGGACTGCGGTCAGGATTTCAACTTTAGCGCAGAGGACCAGGAGTACTTCGCCCAAAAAGGCTACACCAACCTGCCGAAGCGCTGCCCGGCTTGCCGTGAAGCGCGTCGATCAGAGCGGAGTACAGGTGGATACTCCCGCGGTCCGGGGCAGGGTCGGCGAGAAATGTACCCGGCAGTCTGCGCCCGTTGCGGCAAGGAAACGGAAGTCCCCTTCCAGCCTCGCAACGATCGGCCAGTTTACTGCAGTGACTGCTACAGTCAGCAGGGTGGTACCCGCTCGCGGCGCTAGTAAAGCTAGACTGACCTCGGTGGGCATTTCGCTCACCCAGTGTCGATCCGACAACGCAGCGCGGTCCGACCCGTCGGACCGCGCTACAGGGGGAGGTTTATCGGATAGGCACCTAACGCTTTGTACAGGAGGCCCGTATGTCGCATGTCACGCTGCGTGAAGGAGAGACAGGAGAAAGTCTCATTGCGCGTTTTCGCACCTCGGTAAATCGATCTGGGGTGCTGAGGGATTTGAAAGACCGCCGATTCTTCCTTTCGAAGGGAGAGAAGGCTCGACTGAAGGCGCAGCGCGTGGCCCGTCGGAAGCGCAGACGAGCCAGCCGCTAACTTCCGGATAACTCATTACCGCAGCCAGAAACCCAAGGGCACGGGGAGTTGTGCCCTTTTTGCTTTGTTCCTCGGTGTGCTCCTCGACCCGTTCGATGCGGTGCAACACCCGATGTGTTAGAATATTCCCGAGCGTATCTTCGACGATGGTAAAGGGAGGACCGCGGTGCTGAGCACATGGCGCACAGGCGCGTTTGGCGTGTTATTGGCATTCGCGGCCACGTTCACCGCGATAATCACGTTCACCGCGATAATGACGTTGAGCGCCTGTGCCCCAATACTCGGCGGAACGTCGGGAAGCTCCTCCATGATTGATTCCCTCGGCAGCAACGGAGAATCGACGCGAGCGCTGCCTGATGCAGGCGATTTCCATCTCAAGCTCTTCGACGGAGGCGAGGTAAGGCTTTCGGAGCTAAGGGGAAAACCGGTCGTGGTCAACTTCTGGGCCTCCTGGTGTCCGCCTTGCCAGGATGAAGCCCCTGTGCTGGAAAAGGCGTGGAGGACCTACAAGGACAAGGGCGTGGTCTTCCTGGGAGTAGATGTGCAGGACAGCGAAAGCGACGCCAGGGCTTTCATCAAGAAGTACGGCCTAACCTATTCCAACGGTCCCGACGATTCCAGGCGGATCCTGGAGGATTGGATGGTCACCAACATTCCCACCACGTTTTTCATCAACCGCGAGGGCAAGATTCTGCGCAAGTGGGTTGGACCATTGAACGAGACTCAGCTGAGTATCCTGGTGGAGAGCCTGCTCAAGTGAACGATCTGGTCCCGGAGGTCAGCCTGGCGGTAGCCTTCGGTGCGGGCCTCATATCGTTTCTCTCGCCTTGCGTGGCCCCCCTGGTTCCCGGCTACCTCTCTTTCATCTCGGGGGTTTCCATCCAGGACCTCGACAGGCGCGATAGGGGCCAGCTTATTCACGTCTTCCTGTCGTGTATTCTGTTTGTGATCGGCTTCTCCATCGTCTTCGTGCTCCTGGGAGTCTCCGCCTCGCTTTTCGGCGGCCTGATGGACGCGTTCCGGCGTCCCTTGAATCAGGCTGCGGGGGCCATGATGGTGCTGATGGGCCTGTTCGTCATGGGCATCATCAACGTCCCGATGATGTTCCAGGAGAAGAGGTTCCATATCTTCGAGCGCTCCTTCGGCAAGCCGGGGATAGTCCTTCTGGGGATGGCCTTCGGTTTCGGCTGGACTCCGTGCGTCGGCCCCATTCTGGCGTCCATTTTGTTCTACGCCAGCACCACGGCCACCGCTCAGCAAGGAGCATTGTTGTTGTCGGTCTACGCCCTGGGACTGGGAATTCCGTTCATCGCGGCGGGACTCTTCTTCACGCAAACCCTCGCCGCCATGGGCTGGGTCAAGCGAAACTACCGCCTGATCAATGCCTTGAGCGGTGGATTGCTGGTCGTGATCGGCGTTCTCTACCTGACAAACCAGTTCTTCTACCTGAACCTTCTGGCCCAGCGGTTGTACTACATGGTGATGCCGTAAACAGGCACCTAGGAGAGCGGTTTTCGTTTGTATCCAGCCACTCGGTCTCCTGGCAGGGGCGTTCAATTGAACGCCCCTACGCTGCCTGCCTCGCAGCTAATTGTTAGTGAAAACCGCTGTAGTTCCCGGCCGACATTTTCGGCTACAAGGCAGCCGCCAAGCGCAGGCTGTATAGGCAGACCCAACTGTCGCGCGCGGGCTAAAGACGAGTGATGCACATTGTCAAGCGTTGTATCTGCTCGACCCCGTCGGGGTCCGAGACCTTTGAAAGGCCGATCTGTCCCTTTCTTGTCCCTGTCCCAGTGAATTCGAACGTTTGACTGCGGCGCTACGACGCCGCAGCTACCGCACGGCATTCCACTGGAGTGCAACCTCATCGGGACGGGCACAGATCTGTCCCTTTCTGTCCTTTAACGTGCATCACGCGTTAGAGACCTGCGGCCACAAGCTCCAGCTCGTGGCACCGCTGCGGTCTTATCCAACGGATCGCACTGCTCGCCCGAGTATGCCTATCTCGATGTCTATGAGGGTGCAAGATACTACAATTCCGCCGCTTCTGGAAGAAGCTCGCCGGGTTTGGTGGCAGCTGCGTCCGGCGCGCTTTCGCCGGCCAGAACGCGCTTTAGCGCGACGATGGCTACTTCAACCTGGTCAGGGGAAGGCTCACGCGTGGTGAGCCGCTGAAGGGCCAGGCCCGGAGTGAGAAGCGCCTTGACGATTGGATTGCGGTGATGCGCCCCTCCGAAGCGGATGAACTCGTAAGCGATCCCCGCAATGACCGGGATGAGCACGATCCGAGAGATCAAGCGCACTTCCATGCTCGGTCGCCCGAGGAGAGAGAAGACGACGAAAGACACGATCACGACTATAAGCAAGAAGCTGGTCCCGCAGCGCGGGTGAGCGGTGCTGTACTTGTCCACCACGTCTACCTCGAGCGGTGCGCCGTCTTCCAGAGCGTTCACCGCCTTGTGCTCCGCCCCGTGGTAGGCGAAGACCCGCCGGACATCGGGTACGAATCCTACTCCGCCGATGTATCCCACGATGAGCGTCAGACGAATGACTTTCTCGATGAGATTACTGGCCAGAGGGTTCGAGATGAACCGGTCGGTGAAACCGACCAGGGCAACAGGTAAAAGGAAAAACAGCCCCACGGCCATAGCCAGGGCAAAGCCCATTGTCAACCACAGGTGTGTGGGTGTGACCTCGGCGGCCTCCTCGGCATCCTCCTCGGCCGCCGCCACTCTGGCCGAAAACAGCAAGGTGCGCGTGCCCAAGATCAGGGTATCCCACATCATGACGCAGCCGCGAATGAGAGGGAGTTTGGCCCATTTGCTGGTATAGATCGCACCGGTGAGAACTTCGGAATGGACGACGATATTACCGGATGGGTCCCGTACGGCCACGGCCATTTCCTTCTGACCCCGCATCATCACGCCTTCTATGACCGCTTGTCCACCGTACGTAGGCTTACCCATACCTATTCCATCGAGGCAACAACGAGAAGTAGCTCGCGCGGCCCCTACTCAGACTGCTCCTCGGACCCTGTCTCCCTCGCCGCTTCCGCAGCCGAGGCCTCCTCGGGCTCGGGACGAGGCATCCTCTCCTGCTTCGCCCGCTTCCTGGCGGCCGTGGCCTTCTCCGCTTCCTCGGCCGCCTTGAGCCTTTGCATAAAGCGCTCGACCTTTCCACCGGTGTCGATAATGCGCTGCTGGCCGGTGAAGAAAGGATGGCATCGAGAGCAAATCTCTACCTTCAGGCCGGGCTTTACCGATCTAGTTTGGATCACATTGCCACAGGCGCAAGTGATCGTGGATTCAACGTAATTGGGGTGAATACCTTTCTTCATTACTCGAGTGCTATCCTCTCACCTTGATAGAAGATCCTGGGAACGCAAATGCTTCCCAGAGCAAAGTGACCGAACAAGGCGACCAGTTGCCACATCAAGACGGTCCAAACCCATCTCGACCGCAACTGGTCACGGAGTTATCCTATCGCGTAAACGCTTGCTTGTTTCTTATCTTTCTTGGCAAACTCAAACTTGACGGCACCGTCGATTAGAGCGAATAGAGTATGGTCGCGGCCGACCCCTACGTTTTCCCCGGGAAGCACTCGCGTGCCCCGCTGTCGCATGATAATCGTGCCTGCTCTAACCAATTGTCCGTCAAAACGCTTGACGCCCAGCCGCTTTGACTGGCTGTCGCGACCGTTGCGCGAGCTGCCAACCCCCTTTTTATGAGCCATATCTAACCTCCTTCCTCTACGGCTGCCGTCAGGCTTGACCGGGAACTATGCTTTCGATAGCCAGGCGCGTGTAGGTCTGGCGGTGCCCTGTCTTGCGGCGGTAGCGAGCCTTGGGCTTATACTTGAAGACTATGATCTTCTCGCCTCTTTCTTCGCCGACCACCTTCGCCACGACCTTGGCGCCGGGGACGGTGGGCATGCCCACCTCTACCTGGTTGTCATCCGACAACATCAGAACACGGTCCAGCTCGATAGTCTGGCCCACTTCCGCAGGCAACCTGTCGACGTCGATGACCTGTCCTTCGCTGACTTTGTATTGTCTACCGCCTGTCTCGACGACTGCGTACACTGCTGATCATACCTCCACGGCTGTCAAGCTGACTTACA
>JAMDCE010000535.1 GCA_023489135.1 Chloroflexota bacterium | reverse complement strand
TCCTGCGGTTAACCGATATGCTTTCTGATAGCTAGGGAATTCCTTGCCAAACTGCTTGACTTGAGCCCCGCCCGGCGGTATAATTCACTGTAATCCAAGTGGCGTGTTTCGGTTGGTCGTGGTGGAGCCGAGGTAAGCAGCGATGCGGGGTTCGGCAACAACAGCATACCGGCGTCTCATCTGGCACTAAGTCCTACTGCGGTTCTAGTGCCTTTTTTGTTGGTCGCGACCAAGCGAGCAACGCACCCAGATCGCGGACTACACGAGAAGCTTCAAGGAGGACGTAAGGTGCATTCGAGTCTGATCGGCAAGATTGAAAAGGCAAAACGTTATGCGGAAGAACGCGATCGAATTAATTTCTCCGAACTAAAGGTTACTTTTCGAGGGGAACACGACGTCTACGACGTTTCCTTGCATGACGGCTGCTGGCACTGCTCGTGCAACTTCTTTAGCGGCTGGAAGACGTGCAGCCATACCATGGCGCTGGAGCGCATCTTTGGAGAGATGTTGCCCAAGGAAGCCGATGGCCAAAAGCACCTCGCTCAGGTGATGGTGGCCAAGTAGAATCTCCCGCAGTTCGACGGATAGGCCGCAGATGGCCTATCCGTTTTTCACAGTCTAGCTTCCCTCTCGATCATCTCGGCCAGGGCGGTGCGCCACGGCCTCAGTTGAATGCCCAATACACCGGCAGCCCTATGATTCTTCAAGGTCGAGTTGTGAGGGCGCCGGGCGGGAAGGGGATGATCTGCCAGGAACTCATCGGCGGTTACCGGCCTTACCTCCGTGTCGACCCCGGCCATCTCGACGATTG
This sequence comes from Chloroflexota bacterium, assembly GCA_023489135.1. Next base: position 21,673 of record JAMDCE010000535.1, on the reverse strand, counting down.
CTCTCATCCACTCGAAGCGCGAGCAAGCCCCCTCATTGGGAAGATGAAATACGCCAAAATCCTGCCGGCGAATCAACGTCGCAAGTCCACCGGCCAGGTCTCTGGCGTAGGTGGGCGATCCTATCTCGTCCACAACCCCCAGCAAGCCTCCTCGCCGGGCCAGCGACAAGATCGTCTTGACGAAATTCTTGCCGCTGTTGGAGTACAGCCAGGAAGTCCTCACTATGTAATGCTTGCTCAGCACGGCCCTCACCTGACGCTCCCCCTCCAGCTTGGATTCCCCGTAGACGCTGATTGGGTTGGTCTCGTCGGACTCCAGATAAGGAGAGCCCTTGGTTCCATCGAACACGTAGTCCGTGCTGATATAGGCCATGGCGGCGCCGCAATCGTGGCAGGCCAGAGCCACGTTGCGCGTCCCAAGGGCATTGACAAGGCGAGCCCGTTCCGGGTCGGTCTCACACCCGTCCACGTTAGTATAGGCCGCGGAATGTATGACCACCTCGGGATTTAGCTCTCTCACGATGGACCGGGTCCTATCGAGGTCGGTAATGTCCAGTCCATTGTGGTCGAAGGCAAATACCTCGTCGCCCTCAAGGCTCCTTGGCAGCTCCTGGCCGAGTTGTCCACCCGCGCCAGTGATCAGAATTCGCAACGTGTCGGTCCCTCCAGACTTCCCTGGTAAGGGCGTTCAATTGAACCCCCCAAGCTCTTGGTTCGTAGCCGGATCTTGGGGCAAACTCCTCCAGTCAGGTGAACGTATTCTACCAAAGCCCGTGAGGAAATGGAAGAGGAGGGGAAAGGCTGCCAGTACGATCTAATCTAGGTTAAATACGAAATAGCCTTTCATAACCGTGCGGGCGACGTTGAAAACGGGAACACCGTTCTTAGAAGTGCCCCTCGGCGAACCATAGTGGGCGTGAGCGTGGAACACGACGTTCGCCCCAAAGCGCTCCACCGGTTTGATCAGGGCAGAGCTGCCCAGGAAGGGCCACAGCTCCAGAGCCTCACCTACCACGGTGTCGCGAATGGGGGCATAGTGCAGCAGCACCACGCGGTAGTCGGCATCCAAAGGGCTCAATGCCTCCTCGAGCTTGTACGCTTCTGTCAGAGAGGCGTGCACGAAATCTTTGAGCGCTTGTTCTCCATAGGGCGCCACCGCGTACTTGTCAAATCCTCCGCAGAACCCTTTGGTCCCGGCAATTCCGACCGTCTTGCCATCTACCTGGAACACCACGCTGTTTCCTTCCAACACCGGTATTTCCCTTCGGCGCAGAAGATCGGCGATTTCGTTGTCCTTGCCTTCGTCGCAATCGTGGTTTCCCACGACCGCCACCATAGGTACCTTTACTACCTCCAGTTCCCTCATCAACACCTCGGCCTCCTCCACCTTTCCGGCCATGGTCAAGTCGCCGGCGAGAAGGAAGACATCGGCCTCCGAGTTTATCTTGCTGAAGAGGGGCTTGAAATGCCCGTCGGCTCCCTCCCAGCAGTGCACGTCGCCGATGGCCGCGACTCGAATCATGCGAGTCCTCCGAAGGGTAAGTATCGTCCGATAGGCTCTCAGTAATAATTATAGCACACAGTCATTCTGGACCCTGCCCCAGGACCCAGACTTATTAGCGATTGCCAACCTTGACGAAAGGTGGTAACATAGGCGGGAACAAAGTGGTGGTTACTTGATTACTCGTTTCATGTGGTCGGTCAATGGTGGGTATGGGGTGGATAGGTAGGCGACTAGCCACAGCCGCGACGCTCGCTCTTCTTCTCGCTCAACTGGCAAGCTCATTCGGGGTGCTGATGGTAAGCGCGGAAGAGCCGACTGGAACGGCGCCGCTCGTAAAGGTCAATCGGCTTGCCACGGTGATCGGGGCGGAAAAGACACTCTCCCCGGTCGAGCTCCAAAGCAGCATTCGCCAGGGAGTGGTCGCTTCGGGTGGAGAGCTCGTCCCGGCATCGGCCGCCAGTGGCGTGGTCACTTCCTCCCCCGTGACCTCTCCGATCCCCTTTAGCCACGTCGGACTGCGCTGGCGCGGCACTCTGGACGACCTGGAGAGTCTCCGAATCGAGCTACGGGTGAGCAGAGATGGCGTGGCCTGGACGGATTGGCGTCCGCTGGAGGTGGACGACGACCTCCAGTTCGGAGCCGATGGCCAGCGATTATCTAGATTGGCCGACTACGATATTCGCGATGGGGCGTACAATTACGCCCAGGCCCGCTTGACTCTACTGGGCTCCAACTCAGGGACTCGCCCCAGCATATCTTCCCTCAGTTTCTCCTTCGTGAACCCCTATGACGGCCCTGCTTCCGGCCAGATCTCCGCGTCCCGGTTTGCCTCGGCCTCCACCGCCGAACCTCAGGCTGTTTCCAAGCCCCCGGTCGTCTCGCGAACATCCTGGGGCTCTCCCGACGGGCAGAGCAGCCCCGACTGGCCGCCGGAGTACCGGACCGTTACCAACATCATAGTGCACCACACTGCCACCTCGAACTCGGCAATAGATTGGCCCGCCGAGGTGAGGGCGATATGGTATTACCACGCGATCACCAACAAATGGGGCGACATCGGCTACAACTTTCTCGTCGATCCCAACGGTGTAGTGTATGAGGGAAGGGCCGGAGGCGACGACGTGGTGGCCGGGCACGCCCTGCAATACAACTGGGGCAGCATGGGTGCAACTTTCCTGGGAGATTTCACCTCCGTTGCTCCCAGCACGGCGGCCCAGAACAGCATGATCAACCTGCTGTCATGGAAGGCCGATCAACGCGGCATAGACCCTATGGCCATGAGCACTTATTTCGTGGACAAGAACCTACCGGCGATAATGGGACATCGCAACGCCCTGTATACCAGCTGTCCGGGCGACGTCGCCTACTCCTTGCTGAGCTCGTTCCGGGGCGCGGTTCGTGACCGGATAGGAGCGCCCGGATCTATCGAGATACTTTCTTCTCAGATCGCCCCGGCCCAGGTTACTTCGGGCAACCTGCTTAAGGTTGCGGTCACTGTGCGCAACAACGGATCCTCCACCGCCCAGACACAGGGCCCCGCTCCGGGCTTCGTCTACAGCGAAGGCGACCAGTACACCAGCGTGGAAGCCGAGAAGTACGGCCGATTTCGCGTCGGCCTCGATTTTAGCGGGCGCAGTCAAAGCGCAGATCATCCTTACCGCTGGGGACTGGGGAAAGACCTGGCGCCGGGAGAAACGACCACGGTCGTCGGTTACGTGCGCCTCTCGACCGTCAAGACCACCAACTACTGGACCGGCCTCGTTCAAGAAGGGGTCGCCTGGATTGCCGACGACCAGGGATCGACTCCCGTGAGGGTAACCGGCGCGGCCCCTCCCTCGTCGAAGGTCGCCCCACTCCCGCGCTTTGTCAGGCAACCCTTCCCGGTGTCCTGGAGCGGCACAAATACTGCAGTCAAGTACTACATCGAGTACCGGGATGGACTGACCGGCAACTGGAACGCCTGGCCGGGCCAATACCCGGCCCCCGCCATGCAGGCGCAGTTCAGCGCCGGGGAGGGCCACACTTACTATTTCCGGTCCCTGGCCGAAGACGCGAGCGGGAACCGGGAATCCAAATCGGCGGACCAGTACGACGCCTTCACCACGGTGGATAACACTGCGCCGGTCCTGAGCCTGTCGGTCCCTCCCAATCCCGTGCACAACTGGTTCGTGATCAACTGGTCCGGGAGCGATGCGATATCCGGGATGGCGAACTACGACGTTGACATAAGCGGAGACGGTATGAACACTTGGCAGCCATGGCTGCGGGGGGCTACGGGAACGAGCGCCCTGTTCGTGGATGGCGTTCCCGGCGCTAGCTACTTCTTCCGGCTCACCGGTCGGGACCTGGCCGGAAACGCGAGCGTCCTTACCTCCGGACGGGCCAGCGCGGGCTACGATACGAGCGGACTAACGCGGCTGCACGTGCTGCCAATATTCAAGAGCGCTTCTGGTGGTTGGTGAGCTCATCGTCGACTGACAAGTGTAGACCCCTGATAGCCGTAGTAGGTCCCACGGCCGTGGGCAAGAGCGAACTGGCTCTGCAACTGGCGGTCGCGCTCGACGGAGAGATAGTATCCGCCGACTCGCGGCAGATCTACCGGTACATGGACATCGGCACCGCCAAGCCCACTCCCGAGGAACAGGCCCTCGTGCCACACCATCTCATCGACGTCGTCGATCCGGATCAGGAATACACCCTGGCCAACTTCCAGCGCGACGCTTATCAAAACATCGACCAGATACTGTCCCGCGGGAACCTCCCTCTGCTGGTGGGGGGCACCGGGTTGTACGTCAAAGCGGTGGTAGAGGGCCTCTCGATCCCGCGCGTACCGCCGGACCCGGCCTTTCGAGAGCGGATGGAAGCCCTGGCGGTGCGAGAAGGAGCCGAGGCGCTGCACCGCCAGTTGGCGTCCGTGGATCCCGTCGCGGCCGGCAAGATCGACCCCCGAAACGTGCGGCGGGTGATTCGCGCGCTGGAGGTGTTTCACGTGGCCGGCCGGCCCATTAGCGAGCTACAGCGCTCCCGTCCACCGGGATACCAGATGTTGACCGTGGGGTTGACCTGCGAGCGCGGCGAGCTCTATAGTCGAATCGACCGGCGGGTAGACCAGCAGATACGAAGGGGTCTGGTCGAAGAAACGAGAAGGTTGGTGGAGATGGGCTACGGCTACGAGCTCCCCTCGATGTCGGGCCTGGGCTACCGACAGATAGGGATGTATCTGCGGGGAGAGGCAGATTGGCCTTCCGCCATCCAGATGATCAAACACCAAACCCATCGCTTTGCGCGCCAGCAGTATACGTGGTTCAGGCTCGGAGATCCAGGCATCGCCTGGATAAATCGCGAGCCGGGAATGGTGGCTCTGGCGGAATCGCTGGTGCGAGAGTTCGTCGCCGGATGCCTGCCTGAACATTGACTTGATTCACCAAATAGCCTATAGTTTATCTTGGGAACTTGGGAAAAGAGATGCAGGCCACTAAAGTAGTAGCAACGCAGCGCCCCACGGAAAAGGCCTTCCTCGTGGGGGTCGAGATAGGCGGAGGCGGAAGCCTCTGGTCGATCGACGATTCCATCGAGGAGCTGAGACAGCTGGCCGACACCGCTGGGGCGCAGGTCGTCGGCGCGACCATTCAGAAGCTGGAGGCGCCTCACCCGCGACATTTCGTGGGCACGGGCAAGCTGCAGCAGCTGCAACAACTGAAGAAAGAGCTGGGCTTCGACGTAGTTATTTTCGACGACGAGCTGACCCCCTCGCAACAGCGCAATGTGGAGCAGGACCTGGGGGTCAAGGTGATAGATCGCACCGCGCTCATCCTGGACATATTCGCGCAGCGGGCTCGGACGCGGGAGGGACACCTGCAGGTGGAGCTGGCTCAATACGAGTACCTGTTGCCGCGCCTGACACGTCAATGGACCCACCTTTCGCGGCAGTTCGGGGGAATAGGCGCGCGAGGTGGCCCGGGTGAAACACAACTGGAGGTTGACCGGAGGCGGGTTCGGCAACGCATAAGCGAGCTAACCAGGGAAATCGAGAAGGTGAGGCGCCATCGCAGCCTCTACCGTCAGCACCGAGAGGAGGAGGGGATGCCGGTAGTGGCCCTGGTAGGTTATACCAATGCAGGCAAGTCCACGCTACTGAACGCCCTCAGCGACGCCGAGATCACGGCTCAGGATCGGCTCTTCGACACGCTGGACCCGACCACGCGGCGGGTGAAGCTTCCTGGCGGCAAGCAAGTCCTCATCAGCGATACCGTGGGGTTCATCCAGAAGCTGCCACCGGCCGTGGTGGCGGCCTTCAGGGCCACTCTGGAAGAGCTGGAACTGGCGGACGTGCTGGTTCACGTGGTTGACATAACGCACCCGGCCGGGTACGAACAAAGTGTTACGGTGGGAAAGATATTGTCCGACCTGAAGCTGTCGGATAAGCCGATGGTCACGGTGCTTAACAAGATAGATAAGCTGGTCCAGGTCTCGACCGGCGGCCCCGGGGCCGGAAACGGAAGCTACAGGGCTTTGCTCGGAGACGCGCGGGAGCCGCTGGATGAGCTGGTGTCGCGCTATCGCAATGGCGTGGCGGTTTCGGCCGCAAAAGAATGGGGCTTCTCCGATCTGTTGGCCAAGATCGAGACGGTTCTGGACGAGAACCTGGTGGACATCAAGCTGAAGCTACCGTATTCCGAGGGCGAGTTGCTGGCGTTGTTCCACGCCAAGGCTACGGTCAAGAAGCGCAGCTACACGCCGGATGGTGTCATCGTGGCCGGCAAAGTATCGCAGAAGCTGGTCGACCGGTTCAAGCCTTACGCGGTATAAGGGAGGGAGATAGCCGGGGGCCTTCTCGTGCCCATGCCAACTTCCAACTATGGTCATTATGTCAATGGCTATTCGCCTTCAGGCGCGACCGGCCGCAGGTTCGGGCGATTGACCGACAACATGATCCGCGACTAACCAACGGGAAGGAAGATTTCCAAATGCTAATGCGGGCGATCAAGCTGACGGTAGTGGCGTTCCTCTTGGCCGGGGTGGCCTCCACTTCGTATTTCGCGGGGCTGGAGAACGGCCGTAAGTCGGCATCGGCGTCGGTCTCCGTGCCGGTTTCGGCTAACCAAACCCAAGAGGGCCAGCCGTCGGAATTCGGCGTGTTCTGGGAGGCGTGGCAGCTCGTCAACAAAGAGTACTTGAATTCTTCGGCCATAGATTCGACCAAGATGACTTACGGCGCCGTTAAAGGGATGATAGAGGCGCTGGACGACCCCTATACCAGTTTTGCCACCCCACAGCACGCCGCCATCAACGAAGCCGATATGAAAGGCAGCTTCGACGGCATCGGCGTCGAGGTGGAGCTACGCGACAACAAGCTTACGGTCGTATCCCCCCTGGATGAATCGCCTGGGGCCAAAGCCGGCATCAAGCCCGGCGACGTGATCGCAAAGGTTGATGACAAGAAAACCGCCGATCTGTCGCTTCTGGAAGCCGTTTCGCTCATACGAGGTCCCCGCGGCTCCACGGTCACGCTTACCATAATCCGCGAAGGGGAGAGCGATCCGCTGATCATCCAAGTGGTTCGCGCCGAGATCAAGAGCGTCAGGGTGCGCAGCAGAATGCTGGACGGCGGTATAGCTTATGTCAAGTTGAACGGCTTCGCTACCCCGTCGGCCGGAGACCTCAGCCAGGCCGTGAAAACCCTTATGCAGCAGAAGCCCAAGGGGCTTATTCTGGACCTGCGCAACAACCCCGGTGGGCTGCTCTACTCTGCGGTCGACGTAGCCAGCATCTTTCTGCGCGAGGGCGTGGTCTTGCATGAGGAATCGCGCGACGGCAGCTCCACACCGTTCAAGGTTAAGAAGGGCGCTATAGCGGCCGACGTTCCTATGGCCGTGCTCATAAACAAGGGCAGCGCGAGCGCCTCCGAGATCGTGGCCGGGGCACTTCAGGACTCGGGTCGTGCCGTGCTCATCGGCGAGAATAGCTTCGGCAAAGACACGGTCCAAAACGTGCACGAGCTGAGCGACAAATCCAGCTTGCGGATCACCATCGCGCGCTGGCGCACGCCCAACAAGCAGGAGATTCACGAAGTGGGCCTCAGGCCGGATATCGAGGTAAAGTATACAGTCGAGGACATGCAGGCCGGCCTGGATACTCAACTGGACAAAGCGGAAGAATACCTGCGAACCAAAGCGGCTTCGGCTGCCAATCCTTGAGGCAATCTGGTATAATATATGAACGGGCACATTCAAAAAGTAGTAGCCACCAATCGTAAGGCGTATCACGATTACTTCATCGCCGAGACCTACGAAGCGGGTCTGGCGCTGACGGGCACCGAGATCAAATCCGTTCGCGCCGGCAAGGTAAGCCTGCGTGAAGGCTACGCCAAGATCGAGCGCGGTGAAGCCTGGCTGGTGGGAGTCCACATCGCGCCCTACGAGCAAGGCAGCTACTACAATCCCGACTCCCGTCGGTCTCGCAAGCTCCTGCTGCACCGGTCGGAAATAGACCGGCTGCGGGGGAAGCTGGACGAACGGGGCCTAACGCTGATCCCTTTGAGGGTCTACCTCAAAGGAGGCCGGGCCAAAGTAGAGTTGGGCCTGGCACGCGGCAAGAAGCTGTACGACAAGCGCGAGGCCATAGCCGAGCGCGACGCCAAGCGCCAAATCGAGCGTGCGATGAAACAGTGAGTGTCAACAGACTGATCGCACCGCCGGCCGAGCTGGTGTCCCCTCTCCCTCTGGGAGAGGGCTAGGGTGAGGGTTGAAGGCCCTTATGTCAAGCCTTAACAACTAAATAGCGCGTGACACTCCCTATCACAGCAAGCAAGTTACCTTCAGAGGTAATCTAATTCATGGGGATGCCAGGTTTCGACAGGGGAGGAAGGTCAGGAATCGCAAGCCGAGGGTGCCGCCGGTACTCGTAAAAAGGTGGCAAGCCAGTAACTGGCAACAACGAACTAGCACTAGCCGCCTAACAAGGTAGCTACGTCCAACCCGGTCTCGCTCTGGTGGGCTGGGATTGGGCGCCACAATGCCGGAGTGCTGCAATCCCGACCGCCGATAAGGGTTGCCTAAGACCATCGGCTGGTGTCCGAGCTACTGCGTCGGTTCAGTAGCCGGTCACGAGAACCAATAACCGAACAAGCTTGTAGCATATTCCTGGTTCAATCTTCTGGACGGGGGTTCGATTCCCCCCATCTCCACCGCTTATGTTAAGCTCTTCCCCGCCGATTGCTTCTAAGAAGTTGGCGGGGTTGTTTCGTTCTGTTTAGGCTCAACGTCATCAATCCCAAGCCAGTGTGCCCCGACGGTCACCCGCGCTGACTGCCACGCATCATCGCTTCGTCATGGCTGACATTGCGTAGAATCTCGTTGTAGCAATTATCAAGGATCACCACTGTCACACTGCACGATCCCGTCTTCCAAAATCTGCTTTCCCACATCACCTGGCCAGATGACTACTTGACCTGGTCCGGCCTTCGTCAGGCGCCAGTTCCCGATAACGTTCATCGGCTCCTGCTCCAACTCTTCGATCAATTCGAGAGCAAAGTTGCGCCGTCAACGCATCTCATAGATATCGCCTTCCGCCTGCCAGAGCGTCTGGCGGCCATTATAAACCGCCCCATAACAGTCACTCTTGATGAGTTCCAGTCAATGCGACAACTCGATGGCCATCGCAGAATGGGACAAACCCTCCAGCTGTTTCGTCCAGTCTTAACATCTGGAAGGGTCAGCTACATACTGGCTGGTTCCCATGTTTCATCTATGCGATGGATACTTGAGGATTCAGATAGCCCGCTCTTCGGCCAGGTCACTCAGTTGCCCCTTCTTGGTCCCGTGAGCCGCGAGGATTCACGGAACCTGGTTCACAAGCTCCTACCCGAAGCCGACTTCGGAGTTCAGCACCGGATCGCTGATCTGGCCGGCGATCACCCCTACTATCTCCAGTGTATCTGTGACCGCATCAGGCTCTGGAGTAGCCATCAACCGCTTACCCCAGCACTCGCCGATGCTGCCTTTTACGCCGAGTTATCACAGCCAGGGGGTAGTATTCAGCTTCACTGCGAGTATCTGGTCGACATCTCTCTTGAGAGAGCGCGATATCACGCCGTCTTGCGCGGACTTTTGGATGCTCTCGCATCCGAAGGACCGCAGAAGATCTCAATGTTACGAAAGGGGGCGTTCGCGGGCCACGAGGCCAATGCGCTACGAAATTACCTCTTAGAGTTGGTCGCCCACGGCTTGGTCGAAAGAGCCGACGAGAAGGGCGAACAAGTGTATGCTGTCACTGATCCAGTCCTGGTGCGCTGGATTAACCTCCAACGCCTTGGGATTGAGTCATCTGATTTCCTCACGGCAGCGCCGACCGGTATCGTGCTTCAGCAACTGCGCGATCGTCTGCAACGAATATCAAGCGAGCTAGGAACTGCAATGGAAGCCGATGTTCGAGAAACGATCCGCCTGCTGGCAGGGAAAGAAGTGGATGGGGAGTTGATGGGTGTCGACTTGCAACTCCGCTTTCCTTCTTTTTCCTCAGTCGAGGGTTATGTGAGCCTTGACGGGCAAACCGAGATTGACGCATTCGCTAGAGGTAATGAGAACTGGTCAGTGGAAGTCCGATGGCAGGTGGGGGGTGCATCGGAACAGGACTTGCGCGAGTTCATCGCAAAACGGGCAGATGCCACTATTGCCCACCACTGGTTCATATCCAGAGGCGGCTTTCGCCCCAATGCCGTTGAATTTGCCTGTGCCCATGGAATGTACGTAAGTGATGGCGCAGATTATTACCGTTTGCGCGCAATGGCCCACTCCAGATGAGGAAGAACATTGCGAAGCCGCGAAGAACTGGAACCCTTTGCAGGCTTTTTGCGTGCCGATTTGGCGACGCCTAGCTAAAGCAGCTTTTCTTCCGTGTCGCTAATGTCACGTGAATTACGGGGGTATGGTTGGCGAGACCCATCTCCACCCGAGCAATAAAGCCTTTGGCAACTGGCTGATGACACTACCAAGGGCTTTTCTTTGAAAGGCATCCGGACATAGTCGGCGTCTACAATCCACCCCTCACTGATGCACGCCGTAGACATTGCCATCCTGGTCGGCGAACGCGCCCCACCAGCCATAGGGCTGTTGCTTGGGCTCGTCTACGATAGGCACGCCGTTGGCCTTCAGTTGGGCAAAGGTGGCCACGATATCGTCGACCTCGAGCACCATGCCGGTCATCTTGCCGATAGACGCCTTCGCATCCTCGTAGGAGGTAGCGCCCGGCATCTCCGGTGTCGCCTTGTACAGTAGTATTCTCGTGTGCGCTCCCGGAGGCGCAACCTCGATCCAGCGCTGATCCGGCCCCATCGGCACGTCCATGCGTTTCTCGAAACCCAGCTTCTTAGTGTAGAATTCCAGCGCCTTGTCCTGGTCCGTGACCTGAACCGTAACGGTCCCGATATCGCTCAACATGCTTGTTTCCCTCTCGCTAGTTTACTTTCACCGTTTACTTTCATCGCCGAGCACGCATCGCTGTTTCAAGCGGCAGGAGATTATTCTCCGCCATTAGAATGAAACCCCAAACCGAACCGGCCGGTGGCTCAAAGAACGGTCAAATCCATGGGACTGGTGGTCAGCACTTCGTGCCCGTCGGCCGTGATGAGGACCGTGTTCTCCATCGTCGCCACGGCGACGTCGGGAATCAGCAGGATCGGCTCGAAGGCGATCACCATTCCTTCTGCCAGCACCGTCTCGTCCCCCGCGAACAGCACGGGCAATTCGTCGAGCTCGAGTCCCAGTCCGTGGCCCACGAAGCGGATGTTGCGCTCTTTCGGGCCCAGGAACCACTCGCCATACCCGGCCTCGACCGCGAACTCGCTAACCGCGGAAAAAACGTCGCACGCCTTCGAGCCCGGTCTCAGCAGATCGAGACCGCGCTCCACTATTCCCTTGAGGGCCCGGACGATCCTAACCTGCTCGGCAGTGGGCGTACCAAGCACGTACGGTCTCGAATGATCCGTGGCATAGCCATTGTACACCCCACAAAGATCCACGATCACTACGTCGCCTTTCTCTAAGATCCTCTTGGACGGACCGAAGGGAAGGATTGGGTGCGATCCTTCCCCGCAGACGGCGACTCCCAATCCGCCGGGGCGATAGGCGCTGGCGGCGGAAACGGTGCCGGCTAGCTTGTTCCCAATGCTCAAGTTCCTGGGCAGGATGAAACCGTCACCGCCGGCGATCACCATGTCCAGCTCGATCTCCGAAGTGACCTGGAGCTCGCTCACTCCCGGTCGCAGGTACTTCCTGGCTGCTTGATGTCCAACGTCGCTGATCCGCGCGGACTCTCTGATCAGTCGGATCTCGTCCTGGTCTTTGATCATCCGGGTCCTTCTTAGCACCATGGATACGTCTACCAGGCGAGCCTTGGGAAAGAACTCCTGCAAGCGCGCATAGGTGTTGGAGGGCAAAACGTCGCCACAGATGCCGATAACCGCTTCGTGGTGGCCCAGGTCCGTGATCGCTGTCCGGATATCTTTGAAGCTCAGAGAATCGCGAACGTCCTTCACCCACGTCTCCCGCCGCGCGCCTTCCAGGTTTCGGTTGACAAGCAGCAAGGGCTCGCCATCAGCGGGAACGATCAGCGTGCACGGCTGCGCGGTGCCGGCGAGATAGTACACATCGACGGGGTAAGACAATAGGGCCGCATCTACGCCGGCCTCCTTCAAGCCCTGGGCAAACTTGCGTATTCTTGGAGTGCCTTCCACCAGTCTTCCTCCCTGCTAACTGAGATGATTCCCGAACCAGTCTATCGTTAGCGCCTGCAAGGCCGGGTCGTGCTGGGCGCTGGAATGGTCACCACCATCGAGTAGGACGATGTTCTTTAGTCGATTGAGATCGATCTCTCGCCGGCGCTTGAGGAAGTCGACGGCAGCAGGCACACCTTCAAGCACACCGGCATCCAGCGAGCCACCACTCTGGCCGTGCCCCCTGAAGTCGCAGACGAGAAACGCCAAGCCCCTCGCATGGAGCAATTCGGCGAAATCAAGGTGGTTTTCTTTCCTGCTGTCCAGGCCATGGCAGAGGATCACGGCCGGGCGTAAGCCGTAAGGGCGCCAGCCGTCGGGAACAAAGAGGAATCCCCGCGGACGAGTCCCGTCGCGAGATGAAAAACGAACTTTGAGTGGCACATCCAGCTCCATAAATAACAACAGTCGAGCCCGAAATCGAGCTCGACCTGATGCGCCACGCCTCGCCGCGGTGCCACTGGGCCCGCGGAGAGATTCAGGAGTAATTCAGACAGGCGACCGGCAACGCCATCATCCCCGTTGGCAATCCCCTCCAGCAGATATCGAAGGGAAAGTCCCAGGAATTGCGCCTCGAATGCGCGTCGCTAAGCGTCTGAACTCTACCTCTACTCAAGCTCTGGCCCCAGCCATGGCCGGCTGTTTCAGGCCGGCTTCCTGCGCCTCGGTGAGTATGTGACCGCACTGCAGGCACGTGACAGAGGCGTCCCCAACATTGTACTCGATATAGAGGTCGCCGCCGCATCTCGGACAACCTTTTAGCCACATCATCTTGCGCGCCTCCCGTTGAAAGTTTGGTACTTCCGCACCGAACTAGCTAGCTTGCAAGAATCGTGCCAAAGATGCCCTCGACAATCAGGTCGAGCCCACTAATTTCACAAAATCTAGCATCTCTGCCAGATCGAGAATCACCTTTTCCGGCCGAGAACCGTTGAGCTGCTCCTGACGGAACTGGTGAGTCAGCACCGCCTTCATTCCCAGCGCCTGGGGCCCCAGGACGTCCTCCTTGATCCGGTCCCCCACGAAGACGGTCTTTTCCGGAATCGATTGAATGACATTCAGAGCAGCCAGGTAAATCCGCTTATCAGGCTTCCTTACGCGAGTTTCCGATGAGAAAACGGTGACGTCGAAGTATTGCAATATCCGCATTCGCTCCAGATCGCGCACCATCATCTCCGGCAGGTTGGTCATGTTCGATACCACGCCCATCCTGAGGCCTAGGCCCTTCAAGGCCCGCAAGACCTCACGCACGTTGTCCGCCGGAGTCATAGCGGAGCTGAGGGCCTGGTGCTCCATCACCACGATGTCTCTCAGTTCATCCTTGTGGAGCGCTACGCCGACCTCGCGGTAGACGGCATCGAAAAGATCGACGATGTCGAGTTCCTCGACGTTGGGCCCAACGTACGAGTCGTTGATGAGCTGGTCGATCCTCTTCGCGACGACGGCGACCATATCGTCGACGGAGGGCAGGGTATGATGACCCAGCGAAAGCAGACGTGCCCGAATACCGGCGTAGACTTGTCTGAGGGCATCATCGGATGCGCGCAAATCTACCAGGGTATGTCCAAAATCGAACAATATCGTGTCACAAGCGTTCATAGTGTACTCACGTGACGATCAGCCTACAGACAAAAATCGTCTCGACGGCTAGCCCCACTCCAGGCCAAACGTCGAGACGAACAATTTCTGCACTTCAACTTATGCGCGGCGGAGTGCCCTTTGCACAAACCTGGTCTGGGAGCGGCCTAAGCCGGCCCCGCGCCCGCCCTGGCCGTCGCCTCGGCTTTGGGGGGCTTCTCACTCTTCTGCGGCATCGGAGACACGATCATAGTCATGGTGCGCCCCTCCATCGCCGGTATGCGCTCCACGCTACCCACTCCCTTTAGCTTCTCGGCGACTTGCTCTAGCACTTGCCGCCCCAGTTGTGGGTGCGCCAGTTCTCTCCCCTTGAAACGGACCGAAACCTTAACCTTGTCTCCACTCTCCAGGAAACGCTGAACAGTTCGCGTCTTGAAATCCAAATCGTGTTCGTCGATTTTGGGCGTCATGCGGACTTCTTTGAGGAGAACCACCTTTTGGTGCTTCCGTGCTTCACGTTCCTTCTTCGTCTGCTCGTAGCGGAACTTGCCATAGTCAAGCAGACGACAAACCGGAGGGACCGCAGTCGGGGCGACTTCCACCAGGTCAAGGTTCTTTTCTCTTGCCAGCGAGAGGGCTTCGTACGTCGGCATCACACCCAGCTGCTCACCAGCTTCATCAATTACCCGTACTTCACGTGTCCGAATCTTTTCGTTTATACGGAGGTCTTTGGAAATGTCTTCATCACCTCGCTTCTTATCAATCTTTGTCGACGAACTATATCATGATTGTAGACCAAAGTCAAATACAACCGGCCGAGGAGCGGCTGCTCACCGGCTGCCTGAGTCCGAGGCGGGGTCATCGGGAGATTCTCGAAAACCCCGCGAATACCGACGATTCTTCTCAAGACCGCAAGAAGTATGCCTTTTCTCGAGAGGGCGAGTGGCACATATTTTGCACCCCAGGCCCGTGAGAGAAGTCGCAGGATTCGGCACCGCTCGAGAAGACGGTGAGGGCGTCAACAGCACCTAGACTAGAATTGGAGAATAGACGATGAGAGCCAACAGCGCAAGACACTCGAACCATTATGAAGACGGCGGAGATGAAGTTAACCTGGGAGTGGTTTTTCTAGTGGCTATCTCCCTTCTGCTGTTGCTTTCCTTTGTCATCTTCTTCGGAGGAATCTGGGTTCTACCACCCACAGCGCCGGCACCACTGCTATGAGCACGAAAAGCATTCCTACCATCAGATCCAAGAGACGCGGAGGCGTGAATGGGAGAAGGGGGCATGGAACAGACCGGCGGAACACCTGGTAGCGACGACGGGCCAGCATTCGTTGGACTCGCCGTACTATTCTTAACCCTCCTTTCCATCTCCTTGTTCCTATTCGGGGTTGCTTTCACCGTGCCACCAATGTGACCTTGCACCATGACTTTCTTCTCCTTTCCAACTTAGCTGCGTGCTGCTATAATGTGCGCGACCTTTGACTGGGGGGTTGGGAAACGGCTGAGATGGATGCTGGTAGGAGCAAACGTTTCTGGATAGCGATGGGAGTAGCCATTCTTCTTATGGCTCTGCCCTCCATTGCCTGCCTGGGCAGTAGCGTAGCCAATAGTAATGCAGCGAGCCAGCAGGCATTGAGCCGGAGCCGGCAGGAGCAAGCGCAGGCGCAAGATCAGCCAACGGCTGCGCCTACGCCGAAGACGATCGACGATCCCCCGGCCAAGACCGACCCGGTCGCCGACAAACTGCCCGCGCGTACGCCTACCAGGACCGCAACCGCGATTCCTGCTCCGGCACCCCTTCCGCCGAACGCCGCCCAATCGGAGACTATGCCCATAGTTCGCGTGGCTCAGGTGGTACGACCGGCCGTCGTAAACATCACCACCCAGCAATTGGCTTATGATTGGTATATGCGTCCGGTTCCTGAGCAAAGTGGTTCCGGATCCGGAGTGATATTCGACAAGTCAGGCTTGATCCTGACCAACAATCACGTGGTCGAGGGCGCGCAAGGCATAACCGTGGCACTTCCTGACGGGAGGACTTTCGACGGCCAGGTTGTCGGCACCGATGCCCGTTCGGACCTGGCTGTGGTTAGGATAAACGGACAGAATCTTCCGGTGGCCGAGCTGGGGGACTCCGACGCCTTGCAGATAGGAGAGCAAGTGGTCGCCATCGGGAACGCCCTTGCCCTTCCCGGCGGGCCCACGGTCACCTCGGGCATAGTGGGAGCGCTGAGTCGGAGCATCAGGGAAGATAACGGAGCGGTGCTTTACGACCTCATCCAGACCGATGCCGCCATCAACCCCGGCAACAGTGGTGGTCCGCTGGTGAATCTGCGAGCCCAGGTCATCGGCATCAACACCGCCATCGCCAATGCCCCCGGCGGCGGAATTGGATTCTCCATCGCCATCAATACGGCCAAGCCCATTGCGCAGCAACTGGTAACCCAGCGCCGGGTGATACGTCCCTGGCTGGGAGTAACCTTCCAGAACGTCACTCCCAGTATGGCCGCACGATACAATCTCGGCGTCAAAAAGGGTGTCATGGTAGCCACCATCGCTCGTGGCACACCGGCAGCCAAGGCGGGTCTGCGTAGAGCGGACATCATCGTCAAGTTCGGTGAAGACCCGACCGATGACGACGTGGCCATGCTCAAGGCCCTGGGCAAGCACAGGGTCGGCGACACCGTGCCGACGGTCATAGTTCGGGACGACAAGACCCTAGAGATCAGTGTCACACTTGAAGAGATGCCCGCGAGCTAGGCTAACCGGGCCGGCCCGCGTTTTCGGACAATGCAGAAAAACCGTGGTAAAACCAATCGCAGCCAAGGCTCGCCAGGCAAAGCAGCCGGCAAATCCCAGCCCACACGCATCGTAAGAGCGCGGCGCCGGAAAGGTTCTGGCGGCCCTTCTTGTCTGGGCTGCTTCCTCAGGTTGTTCCTAGGGCTTCTGGCCATCTCATTGTTGCTCGTCGTCTCCGGTTTGGGCGGCCTCGTCCTGGCCTACAATTACTTTGCCGGCGATTTGCCCTCGCCGGACAAGGTCGTCCAGCGCGAGGTATTTCAGTCCAGCTTCATCTACGACCGGAACGGGGAGCTGCTATATGAGATATTTGACCCCCAGGGGGGCCGTCGTCGCGTCGTGCCACTCACGGAAATCCCACGGAATCTCATCGACGCCACGCTGGCCACAGAGGATGCCAACTTCTACAACCACCCGGGCTTCGACGTGCGAGCGGTGTTGCGGGCGGCTGTGGACAACCTCACGGGACAGGAAATCGTCTCGGGCGCCAGCACGATAACCCAGCAGCTCATCCGCAACACGCTTATGACTTCGGAAGAGCGTTACTCCCGCAGCTACATCCGCAAGATCAGAGAGATCATCCTCTCCTACCGGATCGAGCAGCAGTACACCAAAGATCAAATCCTGGAATGGTACCTCAACGAGATAAACTACGGCAATCTCAGCTACGGCATAGAGGCGGCCGCGCAGTCCTACTTCGGCAAGCCCGCCAAAGAACTCACTCTGGCCGAGTCGGCGATGCTTGCGGGCATACCGCAGCGGCCGAGTTATTACAATCCCTTGACCAATCTCAAGGCGGCCAAGAGTAGACAGGCAGAGGTGCTCGATCTGATGGGGCGGCACGGCCTCATCACCGCCCAACAGATAGAGCAGGCCAAGGCCGCCCCGTTGAGGTTCGCCACCCAAAGGTTCGACATCAAGGCGCCTCACTTCGTGATGTACGTGCGGGAGTTACTGGAGAAGAAGTACGGACGGGAGAAGCTCTACTTCGACGGCTTGCGTGTCTATACCGCGCTCGATTACGACCTGTACCTGAAAGCGGAAAAGGCCGCCCGCGACCACCTCGCGAACATTCGTAAGCTCAATGCCAACGACGCTGCGCTGGTGGCCATGGACCCCATGACCGGCGAGGTATTGGTCATGCTGGGCAGCCCCGACTACTTCGACGCCGGCATCTTCGGACAGGTAAACATGGCCACGGCCGAGCGCCAGCCGGGGTCTACACTCAAGCCGTTCGCTTACGCCGCCGGTTTCGAGCGGGGCCTGACGCCCGCTACCGTCGTCATCGACAAGGCGACCGAGTTCCCAGGAACGGCCGGCGGACGACCCTATCGCCCTATGAACCACGACAAAGCGTGGCACGGGGCCGTGACTCTGCGACGCTCTCTCGCCTCTTCCCTGAACATCCCGGCGGTTCTGGTGCTGCAGCACATCGGAATTAAGACGTTCGTCGACTACTTGCACGCCGTGGGCATCACGACCCTGGACGATCCGAAGCGCGTGGGTCTTCCGATTGTACTGGGCGGTGGGGAAGTCAGGCTCATCGACCTCACTTTCGCCTACACCACTCTGGCCAACAACGGCATCCAGGTCGGGTCTCCCGTTCCTGATGCGGAGAAGCGACCCGGCTTCGATAACGTCGAGCCGGTCAGCATTCTCAAAGTGGTCGATTCCAACGGGAACGTTCTCGATGAATACAAGCCTTCGGCCGGGGAGCACAAGATTCGCCCGCAGATTGCCTGGCTGATAACCAGCATCCTATCGGACGACTCGGCTCGCGCGCCTACCTACGGCCCGAATAGCTTTCTGAATCTCTCGGTGCCCTCGGCGGCCAAGACCGGGACGACCGATGACTTCAGAGACGGATGGACGGTGGGCTACACGCCAAACCTGGTGACCGGAGTCTGGGTCGGCAACGCGGACAACTCCCCTATGACCGACGTGTACGGGGTCTCGGGAGCCGGATACATCTGGCATAATTTCATGGAACAGGCGCTGAAAGGGACTCCGCCAACCGCTTTCCAGAAGCCCGCCGGCATAGTCACCGCCACGGTTTACGCTATCGGACCTGGTGCGTCCGGGGGTATCACTCCCATTACCGATTACTTTGCCGAAAATATGGTGCCCAAAACGCGCTACTCGGAGGTGGCTTCGTATCTTCGCCCCGTCTATACTGGCACCAACTCTTATGGAGGAACGCCAACCACTTCGAACGGTTCTGATTCATTGTCGCCGTCACCTTTCCTGACCCTGCTGGCCGATCCACCTCCCACTCCCGCGCCGACCCCAACCCCCACTCCCCGGCCGGTTGCCATGCCTACCTTTGGGGTGGCTCGACCGCCGCAGTTTTCGTTCCCCACTCCTTCCTCCAATGACCAGTTCGTGACTGTGCCTGACGTGGTGGGACTTCCGGAGGCTGTGGCCCGGGCCAGGATCGAGGCGTATTTGCTCAACAACACCTACCCCAATTACCAGGGACCAGGGGACGTGCCCGAGGGAACCTTGAATCGAGTGGCGCCGGGGTCGGTGCTTAGCCAGAACCCGGGTCCGGGGACGCGCGTCTTGAGGGGAACAACAGTTTATATCGCGGTGAGGGAGCGATAGAGGCCAGTTTCAAACCCGGATGGGGACGCTTCGAGCCGCGAGGTATTCCTTGGCCTCCCTGATGGTGTAGGTACCGTAGTGGAAGATCGAGGCCACCAGGACGGCATCCGCCTTGCCGCCGGCCAGGCCGTCGTACAGGTGAGAGAGCACTCCCGCGCCGCCAGAGGCAATCACCGGGATACCAACCGCCTCGGAAACCGCGGCGGTCAGCTTGAGATCGTACCCCTTCTGCGTGCCATCGGCATCCATCGAGGTCAGCAATACCTCTCCCGCGCCTAGCTTCTCGGCTTGGCGCACCCATTCGATCACGTCTATGCCGGTGGGTTTCCTACCGCCATGGGTGACCACTTCCCATCGTTCGAAGTCCGGCTGCCCGCCTTCCCGAACGGAACGAACTCCCCTGGCATCCACCGCCACCACGATGCATTGGCTCCCGAACTTTCTCGCACCCTGTGAAATCAAGTCGGGATTCTGAACCGCCGCGCTGTTAATGGATACCTTGTCGGCTCCTGCCTGCAATATGCGGCGCATGTCCTCGACCGATCGAATGCCACCGCCGACGGTCAAAGGAATGAAAACCTGGTCGGCCGTCCTGGCCACTATGTCCACCATAGTATCCCGATTGTCCGAGCTGGCCGTGATGTCCAGGAATACCAACTCGTCGGCCCCTTCACGATCGTAAAAAGCCGCCAGCTCGACGGGGTCACCGGCGTCGCGAAGATTGATGAACCGCGTGCCTTTGACCACTCTGCCGCCCGTCACGTCCAGGCAAGGGATTATGCGCTTAGTCAGCATACGTCAAGACCCCGCACCATCCACCAGCTTGATGGCCTCTCTCAAATCGAGGGCGCCGGTGTAGATGGCTCGGCCGATAATGACCCCTTCCACGCCCGTCTGGCTCAGAGGCTCAAGCTGGTCCACGCTCGACACCCCTCCGGAAGCGATCACAGGCACCCCCGCGGCATTAACGAATTCACCCATCGCCTGATAGTTCGGCTGCGTTAGAGTCCCATCTCGACTGATATCGGTGTAAACAAACCTTCCCACTCCCAGCTTGACCATGCGCTGACCCAGATCCAGGGCCGAAACGGTGGAGGTCTGCTTCCAGCCTCGGATGGCCACCAGGCCATCGCGGGCGTCGATTCCCACGACGACCCGATCAGCCCAGCGCCCGCAGGCATCTTCGACCATTTCCGCGTTCTCGACCGCCACGGTGCCCAGAATGACCCGCTCGACGCCGTTGCCCAGTAGGCGCTCAATGCTGTCGAGACTGCGAATGCCGCCACCGACCTCGACCAGCATATCCACCGAACGGGCGATTCGAGAGATGATCTCGAAGTTGACCAGGCTGCCGGCGTCGGCCCCATCCAGGTCCACGACGTGTAGAAACCTGGCGCCGGCCTCTTGCCAGCGCAGCGCCATCTCAACCGGGTCGTTCGAGAAAACGGTCACCTGGGAGTAGTCGCCCTGGAACAACCTGACGCACTTTCCATCTTTTATGTCAACCGCAGGGATGATGTGCAAGCGATTCCTCACCGTTGTGTCTTGATTCCGCTCCACCGGCAGAAGTTGTCGTACATCTTGAGACCGAGGTCTCCGCTTTTCTCGGGATGAAACTGGGTCGCAATCAGGTTGTCCTTGATCACCACCGAGCAAAAAGAGATGCCGTAGTCCGTCTCGCCGGCTACGACGGAACGGCTCTCGGGCGCCACGTAGTATGAATGCACGAAATAGAAATTGGCGCCCTCCCCGATGCCGTCGAAGATGGGATGCGCTACCTTCTGGCTCACCTGGTTCCAGCCCATGTGAGGTATCTTGGGACCGGAAGGAAGCCTGCGCACGACGCCCGGAATCAATCCCAGGCACTCCTGCCAGCCGCCCTCCTCGCTTCCGGTGAGGAGAACCTGCAGACCGAGGCATACCCCGAAAAAAGGAGTACCTCCGTTAGCAACAGCTCGGATTGGCTCGACCAGTCCCAGACTTCGCAGGCTCGACATGGTATCGCCGGCCGCGCCCACCCCGGGCAGGACAACCGCTTTGGCCTCCAGGATTTCCTCTGCCGACTGGGTCACCACGGCCCGATATCGCAGCCGCTCAAACGCCTTCGCCACACTTCTCAGGTTTCCGGCACCGTAGTCAATAATCGCGATCATAGCCAGCTCAGTATAACACAGATTAGCACCTGGTTGTTAATTCATCGCCCAACGTGTTGCCGCTGAACGGCACGACCCTCACCCCGGCGATTGAGAGATGCACGATTACTGCGACCATACTGCGTCGAATCTGGCCGGCAAGCTCGGACTCCTGCTAAGGCGACTAGGGCGACCAGCCGAGCCTGTCTCAGAATTAACAGTCTTGCAAGCGGATGTCTGATTGTATAATATAGGGGCGATATCAGTTTGGGAGGTGCTG
>JAMDCE010000097.1 GCA_023489135.1 Chloroflexota bacterium | reverse complement strand
GGTGAAGAAGAGGTTCAATTGGCTCAAAGGCTAGAGGGTGGCGATCTCACTGCTCTCCAGACGTTCGTCAAGGCTAATCTTCGACTGGTGGTCAGCATTGCCAAGAAGTACGTGGGCAGAGGGATGACTCTGCTCGACCTCATTCAGGAGGGCAACATTGGCTTGATGCGGGCCGTGCATAAGTTCGATTGGCGGCGGGGACACAAATTCTCGACCTACGCCACCTGGTGGATTCGGCAGGCTATCACAAGGTCAATCGCCGATCAGTCCCGCACTATTCGGCTGCCCGCTCACATCGGCGATGCGCTCACCCAATATACTCGGACCTATCAAAGGCTAGTGCAGGACTTGGGAAGGTTGCCTAGTCCTGAAGAGGTTGCCGAGGTTATGGGCCTCGAGGTAGAGAAGATTCATCGTCTTACCTCCGCCGGCCAGAGAACCATCTCTCTGGAAATGCCTGTCGGGGAGGGGGACGACACCCAACTCGGGGATTTCATCCGCGACGACGGGGCAAAGGCGCCTGAAGAAGCGGCCTCGCAGTTGTTGCTCAAGGAGCAAATGCTGCAGATTCTCGATTCGCTGACGCTGCGAGAGCGGAAAGTCCTGCGCCTCCGGTTCGGCCTAGATGATGGCCACCAAAGGACCCTGGCCGAGGTGGCTGAGGAATTCGGGATAAGCCGCGAGCGGGTCCGCCAGATTGAGGCTGAGGCTCTGGTCAAACTGCGTCACCCTAAGGTCAGCCGGAAGCTTCGGGACTACCTTCAGTAATCCCTTCGAGCAGACGCTGGTGGTGCGCAACCGAGCCTGACGAGGTGACCTAAAATGGCAAGGGGCGCGGATCTTAGCGACAGCGTATTGATCGAGGGAGTCGAACGATCTCTCGCCACCGATCCGGCCATTCCTCTACTTGACATTGACGTTCGGGCAGTGCACGGGGCCGTGTACCTTGAAGGACGGGTGATGACGCTGGCGCAAGTAGCGCTGGCGAAAGAACTCGCTCTTCGGGTAGAAGGCGTCAGGGAGGTAGTTAGCCGGTTGTCCATTGGCGAGGTGGTGGATAACCCGGAAGATCAGGGCTACGACGATACCACCATCTCAAACGAAATAGATGTCCTTTTGCCCGCCAATATCTCCATTCGCGATAACGCAACGGAGGTCATTGGCGGGAAGGTTTTTCTACGCGGTCTGGTGTTTTCCGCCGACGATCGAGAACGGGCCGAACGCCTGGCGGCCACGGTCAGAGGCGTGCAGGAGGTCAGGAACGAGCTTGTCGTCGGATCTGAAGAATTCGACGAGGCGATAGCGGCTGAAGTCGCCTTTGCGCTCCGAGAAAGCCCAAGAGTGCACGAAGACAAGGTTGTCGTGACTTCCGCCGAGGGTATAGTCTATCTTACCGGAGAGGTCAAGACCTCTCGGGAGCGCGAAGCCGCGGGGCAGATCACCAGAGGAATTGAAGGCGTAAGCCGGATAATCAACCGGCTCGCCGTCAACCCCATTTTGGGCTGGACTGAAGGCGATCTGGAATTCCTAGAAACCGACCCCAAGATGGGACAGGCCGTATTAGATAGCCTGGCGAAAGACGGTCGACTAAGAGCCGCGAACGTCGAGATTCGACCTTACTATCGAAAGGGAACCCTTCTCCTCGCTGGAGTGGCGAACGCTCTCCGCGAAAAAAAGTTGGCCGAGACTATAGCCCTGAAAACAGAGGGCGTCGAGCGCGTGATCAACCGTCTGGAGATAGATGCTACGCCAGTGCGAACGGATGAACAGATCACCGAACACGTCTGGGATGCCCTGGCCGAGGATACGGCTATATGCCCATCACCCCTGTCATTCGTGGTACGTGACGGTGTGGTGACGATCTCTGGTCAAATGGAGTCGCTCCAAAGAATGAGGTTGTTGACGGCAACCCTCTGGTGGATTCCAGGGATCCGAGATGTTGAAGTGGACCTCGAGATCCTCCACCCCGAAGAAGACAGCGACGGCCTTATTACCGATGCGGTCAAAGCGGTGCTCTACAAGGACTCCCTGGTCGACGCCACCGCAGTCCTCGTCCGGACGGCGGGAGGGGTGGTGATGCTATCGGGGGCGGTAGGTAACTTTGCCGAGAAAGACCTGGCCGAGGACGACGCCTGGGCTGTTCCAGGGGTCAGAGATGTAATCAATGAGCTAACTGTCGTTCCGAGGTAGGGACTCATTTGTTACCAGGCTGTCACAGCGAGAGGGTGCGCAGCCTTAAAGAACAGGGAAACAGTGACGCGAGGGGAGGTGATATCATGTCTGTATCACAGGCGAGGACAGATTTGGAGATAAGTCAGGATGTAATGGACGCCCTGACCTCCGACGTTCGCCTCAAGATTACCAACCTCGGAGTAGATGTAGTTGGTGGAACCGTCTACATCAGCGGAAACGTTTCGCATCTGTACGAAAAGAAAACGGCGACCGAGGTATCCAATAGAATAAAGGGCGTCCTAGAGGTGGTAAACACGCTTGGCGTTGTCCCCGAAGAGCAGAGAAGCGATGACGCTATCGTGGCCGATGTTGAAGCGGCCCTGTCACGAAATATCTGGGTGGACGAACAAAGGATTGGCGTAAGCTGTACCTGTGGTGTTGTCACACTATCTGGTCAGGTGGTGTCCTATACGGAAAAGTCCGCCGCGGAAGGAGACGCCTGGTCGGTAGCAGGTGTCCGCGACGTTGTCAATGAAATCACCATCTTCCCAATCGCCCCAACTCCAGATGAAGAAATTGCGGAATCAGTGAGGGAAGATCTAACCCGCAATATTCGCGTCGACCCTTCCAAGGTTCAGGTCGAGGTGCACAGCGGTGTTGTTTATCTGAAAGGCACCGTGGGCACAGTCCCTCAGAAGTGGCTGGTCGACGACCTGGCCTGGTGGACAGCCGGGGTAACCGACGTAGTCAACGAGCTGACGGTGACGGGCTAGACAAGGAGGCGATCAGTGCTATTCCAGGATAGAGCAGAGGCTGGTCGAAGGCTGGCGAAGGAACTGGAAGCTTACCGCGGGCAGAAGGCCATCGTTCTAGCGCTGCCCCGTGGCGGCGTAGTAATCGGGTCCGAAGTAGCTAGAGCTCTGGACCTGCCCTTGGACGTTCTCATTGTGCGGAAGATTGGGGCGCCAGGTAATCCCGAGTGGGGCATAGGCGCCATCGCCGAGAACGGAAATGTCCAGTTGGACGAGGGAATAATCCAAGCCCTGGGAATTCCCAGGCGCTACCTCGACCAGGAGATTCGCCAACAAAAGGCAGAAATTGAGCGAAGGCGTGAACTCTATCGCGACGGTGGAAGCTTACCCGATCTTGAGAACAAGATCGTCATAGTCGTCGACGATGGGGTAGCCACTGGCTACACCGCTCTCGCCGCGGTCAGGGCCGCGCGGGCAGCTCGGCCGAAGAAGCTAGTGGTTGCCGTTCCGGTGGCTTCTGTGGAAGCGTCCAGGGAACTGAGGAAGGAAGTGGACGAATTTATCGTCCTGGAGACGCCGGAGCCCTTCATTGCCGTGAGTCGATTCTACTGGGAATTCGAACAGGTATCCGATCAGGAAGTAAAGGAGTATCTCGACAAGCTAAAGCTGGCGCATCTACATACGCCAAGGTCATAAGAATCGACGATACTCTGTTTTCGCTAGGGGCCAAACGACAGAGGTTGCTGCCCTTGTTGTGTCCACACACCCGTCGCCGCTTCCTTCGCAATGCTCTACTGCTGGGTACCGGTGTCGCCCTCGGTGCCCTCGGTGCCCTCGATGCCTGTGGCAGCAGCACCGGCCGGCCGGCCGACGCTCCTTCGCCCTCAGCTCCCTCAGATGAACTCCTTCCCACACCCACGCTCGAAGCTTCCCCGACGGTGTTGCCGAATCCGACACCGAGCCCAACGGCGAGGCCGACTTCCAGCCCCACTACTATCGTTGCGCCAGCCACTCCGACCGTCGAAAGTCGTCCCTTGGTCGGCCTGGTGAGAGATACAGATGTGGACCGGGCCGTTCGGGCAGCCGTAGAGAACGCTGGAGGGCTTGGACAAGTGATCAAGGCCGGCCAGAGAGTTCTCCTCAAAGTCAATCTTACCTACCCATCCCCCAGCGGTGGTGGAGTCGTGACCAACCGTGAGGTGTTACGATCGGTGATCAAGCTGTGCCAGGAGCAGGGTGGGGAGGTCATCGTCGCCGATGGCACTGGCAGCACGAATGGCGACACAACGGTTGAGTTTCAAACCGCGGGCTACGAAGAGATCATCGAGGAGACGGGAGTAGAGTTCTTCGATCTCAATTCCTATCCGAATGTCACCAAGAAGTTGCCCGACGGCCTCGCGGCGAAGGAGTACTTGGTCTCTAAGCTGCTGGACGAAGTTGACGTCCTGATCTCGCTGCCGGTGCTCAAGACGTGCGCGCAGAACCTGGGGGTGACGCTATCCCTCAAGAACCTAATCGGCATCACGCCGTGCGATTCCGACGGGACCTACCGGAAGCAATTGCATAAGCAGGGAATCGCCGAATCGATAGCCGACTTGGGCCGGCTGCAGAGAATAGACTTCGCCATTGTCGATGGCACCGTGGGGATGGAAGGCAATGGCCCGATCTTTGGTGACCCCGTCCCGATGGACCTCATCATCGCGGGCGCTGATGCCCTAGCCGTGGACGCGGTGGGCGCAGCGGTGATGGGCTTCTCCCCACAATCAATTAGTTACCTCAGGCTTCTGGCCAGCAACGGTCTCGGAACCATCGATCTAAACCGCATCGTGGTAAAGGGCAACTCGATTGCCCAGGTGCGCAGGGATAGCGTCACCCCCAGGTTCTGCGCGCACGTCTTGAGCACCGGCAGCGAGATCAGGACGTCAACTTCGTCCAGCAG
>JAMDCE010000111.1 GCA_023489135.1 Chloroflexota bacterium | reverse complement strand
CTGAGCGGAATCGAGGCCGCACGCCAGATCACCGCGGAGAATCCCATTCCAATCGTTTTGCTTACGGCGTGTACAGAGCGTGAACTGGCGGCTGAGGCGGCCGACGCGGGCATCCTGGCCTACCTTATGAAGCCTGTAACGGAGGTCGACCTTTGGCCGGCCATAATGCTGGCCCGCTCCAGGTTCGGCGAATTTCAGATGCTCAAGAAAGAAGTGTCCAATCTGAAAGAGGCGCTCGAGACCCGTAAGATGGTGGAAAAGGCCAAAGGCATTCTCATGGAGCGGCGCAACCTGACCGAAGCCGAAGCTTTCCGGCGCTTGCAGAAGCAGAGTCAGGATGAGAATAAGAAGCTGATTGATATAGCGAAGGCAATCATAACCGCGGATAAGATGCTGTGAAGCCATAAAGAAGCTGCCGCAAAGTAGGAGCGAGCATGATTCGCCTCGAAGTGAAAGGGGTTAAGGGTTAGGAGTCAGGGTCAGAGTTCCCTAACCCTTAACCCCTATTCATTAATCTCTAATCCAATCTCTAATCCTTCCAGGTCGCGCCTTACTTGATCCGCTGGTGGGAAATACGGTTGAAGTTCTAAGAATTTCCGCCATAATTCGGCAGCTCTTTCACGCTGCCCGAGTTGCGCATAGACCTGGCCTGTGTTAGCGTATGGAGCTGGCCAGTCAGGGGCGATTAGCGCTGCTCTCTCGTAGAAGCTGAGGGCCTCGACCATCTGGCCACGGTCGTGGTACAGGGTGGCGAGAGAAAAGACGGGTAAAGCGTAGTCCGAAAGGACATTGGATTCCCAGGAGTAGCGGCGGAACGCCTTGGGGGGGGCGACTTAGGCCTTCTTCGGACCAAAACTTCTCATTCTCCCGCCGGAGAGCATCCAGATTGACGGCCTGGCCCTTTGGGGCCAGGGAGACTACCAATCCTCGCGGGAGTAGCTGGTACTCATCGGCCCATTCGTCGCCCGAGAGACCGTAAATGTACACCGGTCGCTTGCCAACGTTTTCCCGGAGCAATTCCCCCGCCGGATCGGAGGACGCTAGCACCACGTCTGTGACTGGCGACGCGCCGCCATAGTCACGGCGCAGTTGTCGAGCATACCACTCGTTGATCAGACTCGGGGCTACGACGGCGACATCCGGGCGCAGATTCTCCACCATTTGAAGGTAGCTGAGAGAGTTGACTCCGTCATCCGAGTAGCCGAGGATGATGGCGTTGGGTTCGGCCGATTGAAGAATTTGCCGACTGAAGTCGCTGGCCAGCCAGTTGTCCCTCTGGTCTACCACGTTCAGATTGGAGAGAAACAGAAACAGAGGAAGACCCATCAATATGAGGCCAGGGCTTGCCGCGATAGCCGGAGCGGTGAGGCGGGTAAGCCTGGATTCCGCCGTGGCGATCAGCCACCAGACTCCCAAACCGACTGGTAGTGCGAAAACCGTGGCCGAGAGTATAAAGAACTTCTGGAGCATCGCCTCGGCTCCGGGCAAGTCGGGCAAGATATTGACGTAGACGACGAACAGCGCTCCGCTGGGGAGAAAAGCCGCCAGGAGAAACACGAAAAGAGTCCTCGACCGTCGGAAGGCCTGCCAGAACCCGGCCAGGCCAAGCAAGATGCCCACGGCCGAGAACTGCTCCAGCATCGACTGGGCGTACAGCGGAAGTTGAACCAGTGGCGGGACCTGATATCGATCTTGAGCCGGAATCAGTTTCAGGCTGCCATAGTTGGCCCTAGTGACAACTCTGATGAAGCGTTCAAGAGAACTTGGATCGCCAAAATTGGCCCGTGGATTTCCAGCGGCAGCCAGGGGCAAATAGAGGAAAACGACGAAACCCAAGAGAAAGCAGAGCGTGGAAGCGACCAGCGACGAGGCAGAAGGAAAGTGCTTTCGCGCGGTCATAACCAGCAGGTAGAGTAGAGCTGGTGCCAGGAAAAGTAGAGTCTGGTGGTGGCCTACGCCCAAACCATAAGTGCCGGCGAAAAGGACAAGGAAGCGATCATCCCGCCGGTGCCGCCAGAGAAGAATCAGGAGGATCGAGAGCGAGGCGAAGAAGCTGTTCAGAGTGAAGACTTCAGCGACCAGGGAATAGGACCAGAAGAGCACAGAGAAGGCGAGGGTTAGCGAACCGACAACCGAGGGAACGATGCGTCGACTGATTCTCAGAATGACGAAGTAAGTGGTTGCGACGGCGAGGGCGCCGAACAGCGCCGACATGAGATTCACGCGGTAGGCGACGCTTCCCAAAGGAAGAAGAGTAAACAGCTTACCCAGCATCGTGTAAAGAGGATATCCTGGTGGGTGCGGCACTCCCACGACGTAAGCAGCCGCAATGAGCTCGCCGCTGTCTCCCCCAGCGACGGTTGGCGATAGAGTCACAACGTAGGTCAAGATAGAAGCTAGAAAAACAGCGACACCGGCGGCAATCTGGAGCCGGTGCTTCCTCGTTTCGACCGCCGTGTCTCCCGAGTGCTGCTTCTCCGACTTTGCCATTTCGTTTCCTCTGGAAATCTACGGTAGAGGCTCATCTGGCTCGCCAGGACACCCGCCGCACAGTCTATCCGTGCGAAGAGATTCTTGTCAAGAGTGGCGTTCTGCCAGGATCAGTCCAAGCAATTGGAAAAAGGGGGACTGGCCGAGATGTGAAACTAATGAGAGGGAATATTGAAAAACTACAGTATTTATGATAGGATACGCCAAGTGGCATCGAGCGCTGATGAGTGGCGTTCTTTGCCGTCTCAAGGCTGAAGAGGGCCCCGTGGTGCTGGATTGATTTGCAGCGTCCCGGGGTTCTTCTCTACCAATGGGTTTGGCCTGGTCCCTTGATCGGTATTCCTCGCGATTTGCCCATTAGGTTCTTGGAATTCCTCGCTGCAGGAGAACTTGGCTCCAAATCTGGTGGGGTCCGCCGATGAGTACTACGGTGCGACAGTGCTGGGATATAGTAAGCGAGCCGGCAGCCACGGCTGGCGGTAATTGGCCGGCCGTGTTCGACGACGGTCTCGCCTGTCCCTCTTGCGAAGCCTACTTGGCCTGTATCTCGTGTTGGGAGCTTGGCTCGGGCCTGGGCTTCTGCTGCGGAAACCAACTCGACTGCGATGCCTGCGATATTTACCTGGAGCACCGGCGGGATTTACGAGCTTTGCAGCGAGAGTGGCGCTCCACGGATTTGAGGGGAATTTGACCTTCGGGTTTAGAACGGTCCTCCTGGTGGTCCTTCACATAATTCTCCCGAAAGAAAGATATTGCGCTTTTTGGTCAGCAATGGTATTATTGGCGCCCGGGTGAAGGGGCGGCAATCTGCTTCGCCGTCTCAGTTCGCCGGCGTGGCTCGCAATCGGCCTGAGCACGACGACGTGCAGATTATGACTGCGTTCGAGTCACCGAGGGGTAGGTCATTTGTCGGTTGGTGAGACAGGGGTAACCAACGTAGAGCGCGAGACAGCGCTGGCTCCGGTGGACGCCAGCGGCGTGTGCAGCAAGGTTGCTGAATGGGGGCTGCTAAGCCTCCTTGTCCTTCTGCCCCTTGTTTTTACGACGGACTTTACCGTCAATCTGTTCGATCTGCCCAAGGTGACGGCCCTCCGTGTCGTGACTGTTGTCATTCTGGCGGCTTTGGCTATCCGGGCAGTTCTTAATGGTCGTCTCAATCTCCGGCGGACCAGGCTCGACTACCCCGTTCTGATCTTCTTTGGCGTTGCTATCGTCGCTCTCTTTCATACCGTCAGTTTTCCGGTGAGCCTGATGGGTGAGTACGGGCGTGAAGATGGCTTCATCACCCTGGCCAACTACCTCGTATTGTTCTATTTTGTGGTCAACTTGCTGACTTCCCGGCAGTTGGTCAAGACTGCGCTGATACTTCAGGCTCTGACCGGCTTCGCGGTGTCGATTATGGCCCTTCTGGAAAGCTTCGCCATTACGCCTTTTCCTTTCGCTCCTGGCTCCTTCTTCGACAACCGGGTCTTCGCCAGTCTGGGAAATCCCGACTTCCTCGGCACCTATATGGTAATGGTGATTCCAATTTCGCTGGGGCTGATGCTGGAGTCGTATGGGAGCAAGCAGAGGGCGGTATGGGGAGCAATCTCTGTAGTCGCCGTTTCAGCGCTGTTTCTCACCTACACGCGGGGCGCTTGGATTGCCGCAGTTGCGTCTATCCTTGTTTTCCTCCTCGTTTGGCGCCAGATTTGGAAGTACAAGTTCTCGGTGCTGGGAATCGTCTTGGCGGTTATCGTGGTGCTGGTAATCTTGGATTTGCCAGTAGTCAGTTCGTGGCAGGCCAGTTTGCTGATGAATCAGCGGGCACAGCGTGAGAATTCGCACCTTGCCGTGCAAACCAGCACCGGACCTGTGCAGTCGAATCGGGGTCAAGGCAACTCGACTACCTCCAGCGCGCCGGTGGAGCAACCTTCAGCCACCCAACGAGCCGCCTCAGGTTTGAACCTTGAGAGCGGCACTGTGGCCATACGTTTGCAGATCTGGCGGAGCGCTCTCCCTTTGGTCGTGGAGAATCCCTTGATAGGAACGGGCCTCAACAGCTTTCAGTCTGTCTTTACCAAGCACGCCAGTCCTGAGTACGCGGCAGGCGAAGGTAAGACCCGGTTCCCGGACCGCGCTCATAACGAGTATCTTCATCTGGCCGTGACGACTGGTCTTCTTGGCCTGGGGGCCTATCTGAGCATCCTGGCGGTTTTCGGGTGGCGCCTTCTAGCCTGGTTTCGGTCTCACAAGGGCTATCGCAGTCGTATCCTGTTAGTAGCCATTCTGGCGTCGTGGACGGCCTACCTTGTCAGCAACTTCTTTCTCTTTCCAGTGGTGGGAACAGGTTTCCAGTTCTGGTTCCTTATGGGGCTTGGCATCGCCCTGTGCGGCGGTCGCGAAG
>JAMDCE010000229.1 GCA_023489135.1 Chloroflexota bacterium | reverse complement strand
CATTACCGAGCGAACCATTCGGAGGCAAGTTGACGGCGATCTCTGCCTTCTTTAATTCCACTTCACTCTCCTTTCTGTCACACTCACCGTCGCTATTCCATGCCTCCTGCTTCCTCACCACTTAGCACACCCTCTGTCAGTTCAGAGAGATAGCCGTGTCGGAAGTGGCTCAGGGCCAGGCTGAGGAGAGCACGCACGTGGGCATCGTCAAGGGAGTAGTAGACCAGCTTACTCTCGCGACGGCTCTTGACCACCCGTAAGTGGCGGAGCATCCGCAGGTGCTGAGACACACCTGCCTCTGACAAACCTACAATAGCCGCAAGATCGCAGGTGCATAACTCCTGGTGTAAGAGGCTGTACACTATCTTCGCGCGCGTGGCATCAGCCAGGGTGCGAAACGTTTCAGCCAGGTGGAAGTAGATTTCATCGTCCAGGAGCAGCTTCTTGCCTCGATCAACCCTGGCGAGATCTGCACCGTGTTCTCGACAGTGCTCGCCCTCCTTTAACACGTTGCTGCGCTGTGCTGTCACCGCCAACACTCCTTTCATTAAACGATAAAGGAATTGCTTAATCGACTGGTTGGCATTGTATATCAAAAGAGAGGATGCTGCAAAATGCATTAGAAGGCAGGAGTGACGAATTACAGCCGGGGACGTCCTTGCAGCTTCTGAATTTCTAGACGTGAAGCGATGTATCGGACCAAGCGATCCTACGCTGCTACAAGTCCCCTATCTTGGCCTCACTGCGTAGTTCTTTCACCCCTCGAAGGAGTGCCGCGGCGGCCCGGTCGACGTCACTCGCCGTGGTGAACTTGCCCAGGCTGAGTCGGACGGCCCCTAACGCCACCTCCCGCTCAAGGCCCATCGCCATAAGGACGGCCGAAGGCTCTGTCCGTCCGGCGTGGCAGGCCGAACCAGTCGAGGCCGCCACCTCAGGGGTACGAGCGAGAAGCGTCTCCCCGTCTATTCCAGGAAAGCTGACGTTCAGGGTGTTGGGTAGCCTCTCCGTAGGATGGCCATTCAGTTTCAAGCCTTCTCCTCCCACGGCGACCAACTGATGCAGACGGTCGCGAAGCTCCCGCATCCGCGGCACATACTCGGCCATGGTCTTTCCTGCGATCTCGCAGGCCTTGCCCAGAGCCACGATGTGAGGCACGTTCTCCGTGCCCGCGCGAACACCTCCCTCGTGGCTCGCGCCGTGGATAAGAGACTCCAGCTTAGTCCCAGAGCGAACGTAGAGCGCTCCAATCCCTTTGGGGGCGTAGAGTTTATGCCCCGCCACTGTTAGAAGGTCAATCCGAGATCGTCCACTCTGGTCGGGATCTTGCCCACCGATTGTG
Organism: Chloroflexota bacterium; assembly: GCA_023489135.1. Next base: position 3,553 of record JAMDCE010000229.1, on the reverse strand, counting down.
CCGCATCGGTGTGGAAAAGAATGCCCCTCTGGCGGGCGATTGCTCCAATATCCGCGACGGGCTCTATTGTTCCGGTCTCGTTATTAGCATGCATTATCGATATGAGAATGGTTCGCTCGGTAATGGCCGCTGCCACCTCGTTCGGATCCACCAGGCCGTACTGGTCCGCCGGCAGGTAAGTCACCTCGTAGCCGTGACGCTCAAGGTACCGGCAGGTATTCAGGACGGCCGGGTGCTCGATTTGGGAGGTGATAATATGATTGCCGCAACTACCATAAGCCTCGGCCACCCCCTTCAGGGCGAGGTTATCGGCCTCACTCCCACCGCCGGTGAAGACCACCTCCTCAGGCGCGCAGCCCAGTAGAGTCGCCACCCGTTCCCGCGCCTCCTCGACGGCGTACTTCGACTGCTCGCCGAACCAGTGGCCGCTGGAAGGGTTGCCGAAATGCTCCCGCAAGTATGGCCGCATCGCCTCTACGACCTGCTCGTCAATAGGGGTGGTGGCATTGTAGTCCAGATAGATTCTCTTCATCCTTGTATCCTCCGCCTGGGACCGTTTGGCAAGTACTATCTGCTCATGATTTCTGGTAGGTGCCTAGCTTCCTGCGTCGGTCCATAATCTCCCACGTGGTGGCCCAGTTCGACTACAAGGCGCAGCTTCTTTCGGAAACTGTGCGCATCAAAGATTCGCCGGAATCCGAAGCACTTTGCTTCCCAAAACCAATCCCAGCCACGCTACCGCCCGCTGCAGGCTATTGCCCATCCAGTACTGCTCGAAAAGGACCTTGGCCAGATGCCAGGTCAATCCGGGTTGGCGAAGGTCGATGGCTGGCTCCGGTTCAGCATAGAAGTCGCCGCTGGCGAATCCGGCTTTGGCGCGGGCCATCGACACCCAGCAGAAGCCCACGCCGTCAAATTCAAGCCCCGGGGCCCCCTGGATCTGGCCGGCGATAGTGCCGGCCACGGCCAGCGCCTCGGCATGGGCGAATACCCCGGCCTTTGGCAACAGCTTTCCATTCGGCAGGGTAATGGCCGTCACATCTCCGATGGCGTAGACGTTCTCGAAGCGGGTCTTGAGTGTTCGCCCATCTACGGGCACCCATCCAGCCTCGTTGGCAAGCGCCGATTCCTTGACCGCCCTGGGCGGTTGGTGCGGCGGAACGGCGGCCAGGAAGTCAAAACCAACGGTCGCGCCATCCTTGAAAAGCAGCTCTCGCCTCTGGCTGTCTACCGAAACCAATTGAACGCCCGGATTGAAGCCGATGCCCTGGTGCTCCAGCATCCCCTTAATCGCGTTGCCCACGACCGGTCCGGCCACCGGCATAGGCAGTGGTTCCGGCGTATACACTTGCAGGTCTACCCGACCTCTAACACCTCGACGGCGCAAGGCGTCGTCGAGGAGCAGCGCCGCCTCATAGGGCGCGGCCGGGCATTTGTAAGGGAGACTGGAGATGGCCACCACCAGCTTGCCTCCATCGAAACCCTCCAACGCCAGCCGCAATCTGGCCGCCCCCTCCAACTCAAAGAAGTTGTGGGCTACATCCTTGTAGCCGGGCATAATCTCCGGCGCCGTGTCTGCGCCGAGGGCCACCACCAGGTAGTCGTAGCCGACATCTCCGGTGCTTGTCTTCACCTGCTGGCGCTCGGCCTCGATCTGCTGAGCCTCCGCCTGCAGTAACTCAATTCCCGGTCGGACCATCTGCCGCAGATTCTTGGTCGCCTGGCTCGGTCGGCGCATCCCCACCGCCACCCAGGGGAATGACGGGGTGTACAGGTACTGGGTGCGTTTGTCGATCAGGACTACACGATGCTGGTGCCCCAGCCGCCTGTGCAGCTCATTGGCGACGACCAGGCCGCCCACACCAGCGCCCAGCACCACGGTAGTTTTTCTCTCTCTCCTTGCCATAGTTCATCTCCAGTTTCAGTCTCTCGCGCCGGTCTTGCCCCTTGGCCCTTTCACTCTTTCGACGATTTTCCTTACCCGTCGCTCTCCCTAATGCCAATTGCCCAGGGATACGTCCTAATTAGTAGAGGCAGGTCTCACGGACATTAACGAATCTCCCAAGCCCGGACTTCCGCACGCCCCCCATTGCTAGGCCTACACCTCAAAGTACGTCAGACCTGCTTCTACATCGTTGGATGCTTAGCCCCTCCTCACTGCTACAAAGATTATGGGACGTTTTCACAAACAACTGGTATAAATTCCCGACTGGAGTCCTCCCGGGACTCTCCATCAGCATCAACGGTCGCAAAAGGGGTGCAATACTTTGAAGCCCTCGGCATAGGCAACGCCGTGACCTGCGCCCTGACTGCGGTTGCAATCATCCATCTGGGCCCTCGCCCTCGCTCCGTCGCCTACCTGGCTGCGGTGGCAGGCGATAGCGTTGAGTTTACGCTCAAAGGTCTCGGATATATCCACCCAAATAGTGGGACCATCGGTGCCAAAGAGATAAACCTCCTTCACCCGATGCGCCGTGAGCCCTTCCTTGGCGAGCTCAGGGAACATCCGAGGGTTCCCCGCCGCCAAGACCGCCTCGACGGCCGCGAGCCCAGCCGCCCGGTGATCCGGGTGGAGTTGGTAGGGTCGCCAGGCGTCCCAGGCCAGAAGGCGGTCAGGGCGCAGGTGACGAATCAAAACGACCAACTGCCGCTTGAGGTCACCCCCGGTGGCATCTAGCTCACCATCGGGATGTCGAAGGAAGGTCACCTCCTTCACCCCCAGCGTCCTCGCGGCGGCCCGCTGCTCCGCTTCTCGCAAGTCCCGCACGGCCGCATCGTCTATCCCTAGATCATCGCCGCCCTTGCTGCCATCGGTGCAAACGACATACTCGACGTCGGCACCCTCTTGCGCCCACTTCGCCAATGTTCCCCCGCAGGTGAACTCTGCGTCGTCGGGGTGGGCGATCACAGCCAGTACTCGTTTTCCTATGGTCTGTCCTTCGAATGTCATCATCGACTTCTTCCTCAGACCAGGCGGATGGCCCTGAATTCACAAGTTGGCAAACACTTGGCACAGCCGTGGCACCGGATCGGGTCCAAGAGCGGCATCTCGCCTTGCTCTGACTGCCAAATAGCCTTCACTGGACAGGGCTTCTTCGCCGGACATGTGCCGCCATTGCAAACTTCCGGCCGGCATAGCGCCGGGTCGATCACGGCTCGCGGCATATTACTCGCTCTTTGAGGTTGCCCGTTGGAACGACTACCGAACCGGTCCCCAAAGCTATTCCCAATTCTCTGAGAACGATGTGGAAGAAGAGCAGCCTCTCCATCGTCATCTCAATCTTTCACAAGCCCCTTTCGCCGGTACTCTTTCAGCTCCCCTTCCAGCCAGGCCTGCACCTCAGCCTCGCCGTGGACCAGATCTTTCAGGTCTTCCTCCAAGTTGCTAGGCTCCACGACTACGAACCATCCCTCGCCGTAAGGATCCTCGTTGACCAGCGACGGCTTTGCCAACACGGCTGTGTTGGCCTCGACCAGCACGCCGCTTACAGGTGCTCTTAACGCGCCAACGTACTTGCCGGCCTCGATGGTTCCGAACATGCGCTTCTTGGCC
>JAMDCE010000011.1 GCA_023489135.1 Chloroflexota bacterium | reverse complement strand
AGATGGACCAGTATAAGGTAGTTGTCGCCGACATCGTGGACCCTGCGGCGCCGATGCGCCACGATTCCAAGAAGCTGGCTCAGAGCATAATGCGAGTCTACTACGATGGCGCCCAGGCCTTCAACGGTCGCCTCAGTCGGTCGAAAGAGAAGGCCGAGGCGACGGTTTAGGCAGTTTGCTCCTCGTCATCCCTCCTGATTCAAAAGGGCCAGAAAGAGCGTCGGCCAGGGGACTAATGTGCGGCCAACCTCGCCGTTTGGCGGCTATCGGGCTGGCTATGGCAACCGAGAGACGTAGTGCGGGTGGCTTGTCCCCCGCAGAGGCTGGGTGAGTGGCAAACTCTGCTGGCCACTAAACCTACTTCAAACCGCCGTGGCTATCCCTGCGCACCCGTCTCACCGCTTCCTTGGCGAGCTTATCGGCCTCTCGTAGGGTCAGGTTCGCTTGCTCGGAAACGGCGCTGAGCCTGTCAAAGAACTGGGCGCGAGCTCGCTTCCACTGTTTGTAAGCCTCGATTGGCATGACGGCGGCAATCGGTTTGCCGTGTCGCTCAACGACGTACCTGTCGCCCTTGGCGACAACGTCCTACAGGACCTTGCCAAGCTGGCGTCGGGCTGCAACTGCTCCGATTGTCTTTTCCATCATTGCCTCCTCGAGATCAGCCGAGTTTTGCGGAGTATACACAACAGAGCTGTCAATGCAGTTATCGCAGTTTTCGGAGGATTCGTCAACGGCGTGAGACCTAAGACCGACGCGGTTTCCGGAAACCGCGTCGGTCTGGGCCCACCGGCGACTCTTCCTGGGAAGGGCAACTGCGCCCCTTGCCCGGCTGTCGGACCTTGCTTGTTCCTTGACTATCGCCGTCGGCAGATGCTATACTGGGAGTTACGCGAGGGCAATTAGCTCAGTTGGTTAGAGCACACGGCTTACATCCGTGAGGTCGTAGGTTCGAATCCTACATTGCCCACCAAGCGAGCCTGGTCAAACAGGCTTTCTGCTATCAGTCCTCCCAGGCCCCCCCGACCATTGGAGGCGATTATGGACCCTGCCACACTGTTGGTGGCATTGCTGGTAGTATCTGTCCTCGTCTGGGCGCTCTTCCTCGGGTTCGTTGGCCTGCTGGGGTATCGGCTCATCGGCCGCGCCGGGCAGGGCTGGCTCGCCTTCCAGGCCGCCTTCATGCTGCCTGGCCCGCGTCGGGAGGTCGTCCGGCTCAGGGTGCAGCTGACCCGTGAAGTGCGCGGTGCCAGAAAGGCGCTCTCCACGATTGATGCCAATGGCGCAACTCGAGGCGAGCTGGCCATCCTGGTGCGTCGGCTGGAACGCCTGGCTCAAACCCTCGACAGCCAGTTGCGTCTCTTGAGTTGTGAGCCAGACGAAGAGATGCTTCGCGGCTTTCTTCGCCTAGCGCGACAGCGCGTGGAAGAGTTCGTGGGCGCCACCAGGCGCATCCGGCAGGTAGCCCTGGCCGTGCTTGGTGGGGAGACCGACGATACCCTTCACCGGTTAACTTCTGACGTGGACCGCGAAGTCTTAGCGCTTCAAGCGGGAGTAGATGCCCTGCAAGCCCTGACCCCGCGGCAACTTGAAGACAAACACTGAGCCACCCGCGCTTGCCTTTTCCCACGAAGACGAGACTCTTGCGATAGAATATCTGAAGGGCCGAGGGAGCGTGGCTAATATATCAACCATTTGTGCCCATTAATGCCTGCTCTTAACGGCTTACATCCGTGAGGTCGTCCGCCGCGTATACGATGTTACACGACGCTGCGCGGAGATCGACTGTAGTACTCGTCCCCGATCCCCCGTACCCAAGCGTAATCTGATTTGGAGAAGGCAGATTCGTTTGGCTTGGAGAGCCCCGCAATCACTATCAGTGACGGACAATTGAGGCCTGGCGCAGCCCGTTCCAGGATACAGTAGAGCCGGTAGAGACGCCGATCTGGGCCACGGGTACGAGCTTCGTAGAACCCAGCCATTTCGCCGTGCATCGCCTCCCACATCCCGCCACCGCTGAAGGTAGGCGGAGGGGCCATGGCCACTGCCTGGAGAATGGCAAGCAGAGTGGCGGAAACCTTGCGGGGGCACGAAGCCAGGAACTCCTCAGCGGGGCATGTCTTGTTAGGGTCGTCCTCCAGATGGCGCTGGAAGAATCGAATGCCCCACTGCTCTTCTCGTTTCGGTGGCACTAGGCGCCACCACTTCGCGCCAGTCTACGTCGTGTGTTTGACCCAGCCGTACGTGGCTCTAGTGCTAGTGATCGTTGCGCAGGTCCCGGCTTCAACTCGACATCAATATTGAGGGCAGAAAGCATGTCCAAGATCGTTCTCAGCGTGGGATTGCTGGCTTTCTTTGAGAACAGGCGGCGCACCACCGAAGGATCTGCCCCAATGCGCCGCGCCAACTCGGCCTTCGACAAGCCGGCACGCTGCCGCTCCGCATCGATGGCAATTAACAGCTTACGAATCAGGACAACTGATCGCACAGTTTGCTCGTAATGCTCGATGTCCTCTGCGGACTTCACATACTTGGCTCTCAGTTCATCGAACTTCTTGCCGAAGTTGGTAGTCATTATCTCACTCATAGCATTCTCCATAGGGCGAACGATGACCCGCCAAAGTCGTGGCATTTATGCCACACCCATAATATACACCACATATCACTGCTCGTCAACGCAACGAGGGCCGGTTTTTTCACATTTCCAGACGGGCGCAAGATCTTTGTAAGTAGTAAGTTGCATCCGTTTTGTGAGTCCGTTCGTTATATGATACGATAAGCGAAGCCAATAAACCTGCAGCCGAAGGACAACCTAATGCCGAAGAAAATCACCCTGCCTTTAGTAATAGCCATTTCGGTCGTCTCAGCCTGCCAGCAATCGCCAGCAGCTACATCTACCCCGATTCCTTCGGCTACGGCCACCAGACCTGCCCAGGTGCAGATAGCCACGCCTTCATCGGTAGCTACTGCGCCTCCGAAGCCAGTTGCGACGTCGGTACAACCAGCAACTCCGACGGCTGCCGGTTTCTCTCAGCAGTACGAAATCACGGAGAAGGATAGCGGCAAGACGTTTGTCTATCCACTAACCTCGCGGTTCCAGGTCATTTTAGACCAGCAGAAGTATCCGAAAGAGAGCTTCAAGGTCGACTGCAATCCCGAAGGTGCCCTTGGGGGCATATCCAACATTCCACCTGTCTCGCCGCCGCTTTACGTGCTCCGATACGAAGGTGTGAAACCAGGGAAATGCACGCTGACGGACGGCTCCTTCGGCATCAACGTTGAGATAACCGGATCGAGATAGAAAATGCAGAGACGCGGCATGCCGCGTCTCTGCGAAGGTTGCAAGAAGCGCCCCAGGCTCTTACGGCGCCGTCACCACCCTCAAAGCGTCGACTAAGCCCGATCCCTGCTGATCGCTAGTGAGGCCCAGATTATCGGCGTTGCTTTTGAGCACCGAGGCGATGTGCGCTGGGCTGTGTTTGGGGTCGATGGCGATGCGCAATGCGGCCACACCAGTCACGTGTGGCGCTGCCATAGATGTGCCACTCAAGGTCGCGTACGACGAGCCTTTGAAAGTGGAGTAAATGCTGGCGCCTGGAGCGATGAGGTCGACCTCGGGCCCGCGGCTCGACCAGCTGGTGATATTGTTGGATTGGTCGCTCGCCGACACGGCGATGACCTCGGGGTACCTGGCCGGGTAGTTTACCGAGTTGGCCGTGGGACCGCTGTTGCCCGCCGCTGCCACCAGCGTTATCCCCGCGTCGTAGGCGCGCGAGATCGCGTCGTGGAACGACTGGTTGTCCGCGCTCGAACCGAGGCTCATGTTCACGACGTTGATGTTGTGTGCGATGCTCCAGTCGAGCCCTTCGATGATATCTGAGAGCCAGCCTGACCCGTTGCGGTCGAGCGCTTTGACCGCGTAGAGTTGGGCGTCAGGCGCCACCCCGACGACGCCAAGCGAGTTGTTCTTTGCGGCAATTATTCCCGCGACGTGCGAACCATGGCCGTTATCGTCGTTGAAGCTTCTCGTGGGATTGATAGTGTTGGTGCCACCCCATACTTTGAGGTCGGGATGAGATGTGCTGATGCCTGTGTCTAGAACGCCTACCCTCACGCCTGCTCCCGTGCTCTTGGTCCAGGCCTGCGGGGCCGAAATCTTGCTCACGCCCCAGGGGATCACTTGAGGCGCTGTCGTCGTGCCGCCGCTCTTGCGGGTTGCCTCGACTACCAGATCGTCGTCGACTCGCAGGACGCTGGGCTTTGCTCGAAGGGATTTCTCCGCTTGCTCTGAAAGATATACGGCGCGTCCGTTTATCAAGGATAAGTGCTTGGCGGTTTCGCCTCCAGCTTCCCTGACGTCGTCGTCTTTCGTCCTCTCATCTGCCCAGTTCTGGAAAACCACGATTTTCCGTTTGGCGTTGTCCGCGCTGGCGAACCCTGTGAATAATAGCAATGCGAGGAGCGCCAGTACCAGGACCGCGGAAAGCCGACACATCAACTTCCCCATAGCGACCTCCTAACGTTAATCTGGTGCCATTTCACTAATATGGCTAGTATCTCATGCCTATTGTATCATCCTGGCGGGCGTCGTCAAGGCTTCGTCTCTGCCTGGCGCTGCATCTCCACCCTATGGCACCGTTCTTGCCCCCCCTTTCGTGATGGGTATCCTCTGGACTCGCCGATTACTGGTTTTGATGGCACTGGCGCTGGGATTCGCGCTGAGCGTGCAGTTGCTGAACCTGACAGGGATCGATATGCGGCTATTGCTAACCTCGCCAGGTGTCGATTGCGTGCACGACCCGGCAAGACTGTCGCCGGTTCCTAACGGCCCGGAAGGCCGGCCAGCTAACTACCTTCACACCTGCGGCAACCGTCTTTACGATTCGCAAGGGCGCGAGGT
>JAMDCE010000042.1 GCA_023489135.1 Chloroflexota bacterium | reverse complement strand
AGGGCGCCCAGGCCCTCAGCCGAGCCCGACTCTATGAGGCGCTACGCCAGAGCGATGAGCGGCTGAAGATGGCCCTTCGGGCTGCCCGCGCGGTCGCCTGGTCCTGGGATCTGGATGCTGGCCACATCACCAGAACAGATGAGCATCCGGAGATCTACGCCCTCCCAGCCATCGCGAAGTCCGACGAGGCTTTTGCCCTCGTCCATCCGGATGACCAGGATCGTTATCGCTCCACGGTTGAGCAGGCCGTGCGCGAAGGCGGATCCTACCAGTCCGAGTTCCGCATCACCGACCCGGACACGGGGAATCTGGTGTGGCTGGAGGAACGTGGTGAGGTGCGCAAGGAAGGGACCGGGAAGGTCCCACGTATGGTTGGCGTTGCCATGGACATCACCGAGCGCATGCACGCCGGGGAAGCCCTGCAGGCGGCCAACGCCCGCTTCCGCACCCTCTTCGACTCCAATATCATCGGCATCCTGACCGCCAATCGCAGCCGGATCTTTGAGGCCAACGACGCTTTCCTGGACATGGTTGGCTACACCAGAGATGACCTGGCGGAAGAAAAGATAAGCTGGCGGGCGATGACTCCGCCCGAATACGCCCACCTGGACGATGCGGCTCTGCAGGAAATGCTGGCGACCGGGCGGGCGACGCCCTTCGAGAAGGAATACTATCACAAGGACGGCCGCAGGGTACCCATCCTCCTCGGCTCCGGTCTGCTCCAACGGGAGCCCCAGGAGTGCGTCAGCTTTGTGGTGGACATCACCGAACGCAAGCAAGCTGATGAAGAGCGCGAGCGGCTGCTGGCGCAGGTCGAAAATGAGCGAGCGCTCCTTCGAGCCGTGCTAGGGCAGATGCCGGCGGCCGTCCAGATTGCCGAGGCCCCGTCGGGCAAGCTCATTCTCACCAACGGCCGAGCCGCGACGATCTGGCGGTGCCAGTTCGAGTCATTGGAAGAGCTGCGGGAATGGCGTCAGGGCCGAGGATTTCATTCGGACGGCCGGCCGTATGAGCGAGGTGAATGGCCCCTGGTTCGCTCCTTAACCACTGGCGAGGTCGTGATGGGCGAGGAAATCGAGCTACTTCGAGGGGATGGCACCCGCGGCCTTGTCGCCACTAACTCCGCTCCCATCCGCGATGAGCGAGGCAATATCGTTGCCGCCGTCTCCGTCTACTGCGACCTCACCGAGCAGCGACGTTTGGAGAAGCTGAAGGATGATTTCCTGGCGATGGCTTCACACGAGCTGAGAACGCCAATCACCGGCGTGAAGGGTTATTCTCAGTTGCTTCTGCGAAAGGCCGCCGAAAGAGGAGAAGACCATCCGGACAAGAAGATCGTGCAAACGATCGATCGTCACTGCGATCGCCTCACCAAACTGGTGGATGAACTGCTGGAGGTATCAAGGCTTAACTTGGGCCGGCTGGAGCTTCGAAGGGATAGATTCGAGCTTTCCAGTCTCGCCGCCGAGGCGGTAGACCGTCTAACCTTGGCGACCACAGGGCACCACCTGTCCTTTCAGTCGGCGGGCCCGGCGGTCGTGCTAGCCGATCGAGATAGGCTGGAGCAAGTCCTGGACAATCTGATCACTAACGCCATACGGTATTCTCCAGGCGGTGGCGAGATAGGGGTCACCCTGGAATGCCGCGATGGAGAGGCTGTTGTCTCGGTCAATGACCGGGGTGTGGGCATTCCTAAACACAAGCAAAACCGAGTCTTCGAGCACTTCTACCGCGCCCACGCTGGCTCGCGCCACGACCATGGCGGGATGGGAGTGGGTCTCTACATCAGCCAGAAGATCGTGCAGCGTCACGGCGGGGAGATGTGGTTCGAGAGCGAGGAAGGCCAGGGCAGCACCTTCTACTTCAGTCTACCACTGTGCTCGGAGCTGGATTCGGCGAGCTGAGACCTGCTCGCGAGTAACGACGTGGGTTTACCCGCTTCTCCGCTGTGGACTCCCTTCTGGTTGGAAAGTTCGAGCCGCCGGATCTGCCAACGTTCCAATCTTCCACCCTTCCAACCTGCCACCCTTCTAGCCGCCAACCTTCTAGCCGCCAACCTTCTAGCCTGCCAACCTTCTAGCCTCCCACCCTTCCAACCTGCCAATCTTCCAACCCGCCAACCTTCCAACCTGCCAACCTTCCAACCTTCCAACCTGCCAACCTTCTAACCTGCCAACAGGCCCGTGGCCTCGCGCTGGTGCAGATCAGGTCCGGTAGGCCAGGACCTGGCGAGCCTCCTCCGACGTCAACAGCTTAGCGTAGATCGGGGAACCCGGCTGCTGCATCCGGCCGCCTTCCCCCAGCGAACCGGTGTCAATCGGGGTGAAGCCGATCTCCCGGATCAATTGGGCGACCGTCGCCTTGGCGTCCCAGTCATCCCCGGCGACGAAGAGCGCCAGCCGCTCTGATTCCGGGGCCGTGGGCTTCCCCGCGCTGCCGAGCTTCTCGAAGTACATCGTATTGAAGGCCTTCACGACCCGAGCGCCGGGCAAATGCCGGGCCACGAGCTCGCTGGAAGTAAGGCCTTTGAAATCTACCGGGCCGTCGCGCTCGGGGTAATAGTTCATTGCATCGACGACGATCTTGCCCACAAGGGGCTCGGCCGGGATGGTGTGGTACTGCCCGAACGGGATGGCGAGAACGACGACGTCGCCGAAGGCGGCCGCCTCCTCGACGGTCGCCGTTATCGCGTTCGGGCCTAGCTGCTGGACGAGAGGAGCAAGCGAAGCGGGCCCTCGAGAATTGCTCACAGCGACCTCGTGCCCGTTCTGGGAGAACAGGCGGGCCAGCGTGCCGCCGATGTGTCCGGAACCGATTATGCCAATTTTCATCTGAATGGCCTCCTGCGTTGATGAAGTTCTCCTGTCTCGACCCACGCCTCTCCGCTGATCGAGCCCAACCAAGGGCCTGCAAGTTGTGTGCCATCTGGCGCGGGCCGTTTGAAGCGGTAGCGTCCAGAAAAACATGCTCTTTCCTGAATCTCTCTTCTTTCCTCAAGAGGAAATGAGCTTCCAGCATGGACCTAAAATTAGGGCAGGGCCCTTTCAGGGTTCTGGCACAGTTTTTGCGCAGTTGCTTTGGAGAGACTCCTACAATAGGCGCCAAAGGAGGTGCTACCTATGGCTGAAAGAAGAACAGCCGAGAGAAGAGCGGGTGAAAGACGAATAGGTGAAGAACAAATCACGGAAGGACGAATCGCTGGGGGACGAAAACCTTTCCCAGAGCGGGCCCTGCATCCGCGGTCCTTCTATATGGGTGATTTCGGGCCATACACCGGAGAGATCAAACGGGGCGATACCGAAATCAGGCGGGACGTCGAGAGCGCCCTCTTCTACGACAGTTGGGTGGATTCCAAGGACGTGAACGTCGACGTCGATGACGGCGTGGTCACGCTGAGCGGTACGGTTCACTCACGCTTTGAGAAACGCTCCGCCGGCGACGACGCCTGGGATGTGCCCGGCGTCAAAGACGTGTGTAATTCCCTGCAGGTGCAGGAGGAGACCACCTAGGCCGAGACGCAGTCCACCACAAGAAAACCAGCGCCCCTGGCGGAGTAGGCTGGGACGCGATTCTCTTTGCACTGCCGACCGGCCAAGGCTGAGGCCATGTAACTGTCTCGGGGCCCCAGCTTGCGGTTTCGCAAGCTGGGGCCCTCGTGCTGTTCAAGGCTTCTATCCACACTTCTCGACGCATAGCCTCAAGTCTACATTGAGTGACCCCATAGCGACGACGGAAGACTTCGTACAGGATGGGCGGCGATCCAACGACAGTAAGGCGATGAAAGCCCGTACAGTAGAACTTGCATCACCAGGGGAGCGTCAAAGGCGAGGCCGAACCACCATCCGGCGACCGGAGCGGGCCCCTGATCAGTTGACTTCGGCCGCCTTATGCTATAATCCTGCGGATCGCTTGCTGTGGCGGAGCGCGCCGATATTGCCATCTACCAAATCCGGGCCCTTAGCCTAACCTTTGCGCAGGTGCAGACAATATGTGGAGGGAGCGTTGAGACGCCAGGACCTATTCATCTCTGGGATATCCGCTCCAGTTGTCGATCTCGCGGCGGTGCTTCTGGGAAGAGTCATTCGACCGGGTTAAAGTGTTGTCAATTGCTCCCCCTATCGCCGCTGAGACCGAGGGAAAGAGTTGAAGAGAATGAAGATGAGCGATCAAGTCAATGAGCTACTTCGGGGCGGCATCGACCTTCACACCCACGCGGGCCCGGGCCTGTTTTTGAGGGTGGTCGACGACATCCAACTGGCCGAGCAGGCTCGCGAGGCCGGGATGAAAGGGGTGCTGATCAAGGCGCACGAGGGCGACACGACCTATCGCGCCGTCCTCGCCGCGAAAGTCGTTCCGGGCATTGAGGTCATGGGTGCCATCGTGCTGAACCACTTCGTGGGCGGGCTGAACCCTTCGGCGGTGGACCTGGCGGTCAAGACCGGCGCCAAGATGGTCTGGATGCCCACTTTGGGGGCGAAGCACCACGCCGATTGGCATCACGGAAGGACTTTTGACGTGCCCTCGAACTCGAAGCCGCTGGAGACAATGAGCGAGCCCATTCGCATCCTTACCGACACCGGGAAGCTCCGGCCCGAAGTCCAAGAAATCATTCGCCTGATTGCCGGCGCCAACGTCGCCTTCGGCACCGGACACCTCTCACCACCCGAGATCAGCGTCCTCGCCGAGGGGTCTCGCGAGACCGGGTTGCGCAAGATCATCATCACCCACCCTGACCTCAACCTCACTTCCATGCCGCTCTCCCAACAGGTCGAACTGGCCCGTAAGGGGGCGTTTATCGAGAAGATTCGGATCTGCACCACGCCCCGGTGGGGGAATGTGCCCGTTGCCGCCCTCGCCGCCAGCATTCGCGAGATCGGGGCGGAGCGCTGCATCATCACGA
>JAMDCE010000592.1 GCA_023489135.1 Chloroflexota bacterium | reverse complement strand
GTTCCGAACCTTCTGCAGCACCTGGTTACAACAGATTCCAGATCAGGGCGACAGGGCACCGCAGAAAACACCTCTTCGAGCCCTGAGGAAAACGAGTTCGGCCTAACTATTGGGAAAGATCTTGTCAGGATTGAGGATGCCGTTGGGGTCGCAGACGTGCTTGATCGTCTTCATTACAGCGATGACTTCAGGGGATAGCGCCATATTCAGAAACTCTCTCTTGGAGACGCCAATCCCGTGTTCCCCGGACAGCGTGCCCCCTAACGACACGGCTGCTTCGAAGATTTCGGTCGCGGCCTGATGGACCTTCTCCTCTTCCGAAGTGTTGCGCCGGTCGAAGAGAATGTTGGGGTGAAGGTTTCCATCTCCAGCGTGTCCGAAGATGGCGATGATCAGGTCGTACTTCCGCGCGATCTCCTTTATCTTGCGCACCAGGGCGGGTATCTCGCTCCGCGGAACGACGACGTCCTCATTGACCTTGCTCGGCCTTATCCGGCCGAAACTGCCGGTAATGGACCGCCGGCCCCGCCACAGGGCGTCGCTTTCGGCTGCGTTGGTGGCCACTTTAACCTCAGAAGCCCGGCTAGCCCGGCAGGTTGCGGCGATCTCCGCCACGTGCCGGTCGAGAACCTCGGGATCGCTGTCGACGTCTATCAACAGAACAGCCTCGGCGTCCAGGGGCAACCCGATCCGGAGATTGGTTTCCACCAACCGGATGGTGGTGTCGTCCATGATCTCCAGGGTCGCCGGCAGAATGGCCGCAGCGATTATGCCCGTCACGGCCGTGCTGGCATCTTCTATTCGAGGGAAAACCGCCATGACCGTCCGCTTCTCCTTGGGCAGGGGTATCAGGCGAAGAGTCGCCTCGGTGATTACTCCCAGCGTGCCCTCCGACCCCGTGAAAAGCTGGTTCAGGTTGTAGCCTGTGACGTTCTTGATAGCTTTGCCTCCGGTCCGAATGATCCCGCCCGTCGGCAAAACCACTTCTAAACCCAATACGTAGTCCTTGGTCGTCCCGTATTTAAGGCAACGCGGTCCCCCCGCGCACTCGGCAATATTGCCCCCTATGGTCGACTGCTTGATGCTGGAGGGGTCGGGCGGATAGAAGAGGCCGAGCCGCTCTACCTCATCCTGAAGCGTCGCCGTAATAACGCCCGTCTCTACTACGGCGATGAGATTCTCAGTGTCTATCTCCAAGATCCGGTTCATCAAAGCCAGGTTCAGAATAATCCCACCACGAGAGGGGATTGAGCCCGCCGATAACCCTGAGCCCGCTCCCCTGGGAATGACCGGGATTCTCTCGCGATTGGCCAGCTTCAGAACCGAGGAAACCTCCTGGGTCGTGACCGCGTTGACCACCGCGTCGGGGCGGCCCTCCAACCAGGTGGCGTCGTAACCGTAGCAAATCATATCTTCGGGAGACGTCAACACGCGCTCCCGACCGACGATCCCTTCCAGCTCCCGAAGCAGTTCCACCCGCAGATCCGTGCCCATCTCCACCGCCATCAGCCGTCGGTCCTTTGTAGAGAAACTAGTTAGCCCGACCTTCATCTTATACTCTCGGTCGACGAGTGTCAACAAGGGTTGAGCTATAAGCTATAAGCTATCAGCTTTCAGCAGTCAGCCATCACGTGCCCGAGGACTGAAGCGATCGTGGAACGCCGTATTGTAAAAACGCGGAGGGGTGAGGCAGTCATTCTGAGCCCCCGAAGGGGGCGAAGAATCTCTCCTTTGAGATCCTTCGTCGCTGGCGCCCCTGCGGATTACATCGCCCTAACGCTCCCCTCTCCCCGTAACTAGCCCCCTCTCTCAGTCAAGATGCCAAGGCCTCGGAGCCTAAGAGGCAAAGGCCAATGCTGGGTTGGCACTCGGAGTACGATTTCAGCTCCAGTAGCTGAAAGCTGACGGCCGATGGCTGTCCGCGCTATCATCTCGTCGACGGCCGTGGTAAAATGTCCAGCGCAGAGGACAGTTGCGCAATAGGCGAACGGAGAGGTCAAAATGGAAATAAGCCAGATAGATGATTTCAAGCGGTTCTCTAGCGAGAAGTTCCTGAGAAATGTGGTTCGAGAGACCGGCAGGTCCCTTATGTGCCTCCTCTGCTTCGAGCCAGGTCAAACCTTCCCTCTTCACAAACATCCTGACTCGGATGAGTACCTCTACGTCATGGAGGGTTCAGGGGAGGTAGTCGTCGACAGCGAGACTGTCCAGGTCCAAGCGGGCGCGGTCCTCCTCCGGCCCGCGGGCGCCTGGCACAACATCAAGAACAACGGTAACGATCGCCTAGTGATCCTTTCCTTCCAGGCGCCGATGCCTCGGATCGAGGCCAGGGTGATGGCGGACTGAGCCTGGTAAACGTGGAACGGCGCTTCGCTCTTCAGAATGACCAGGTGATGCCTCTGCGCCAAACGAGCATCGGTGAAACCAGCTTTAGGGAGGTATTATGTCGAGTTCCAACACGATCGAAGTCCTTGATCCCGCGGCCAAGGCCCGGCCACCTCACAGAAGCCTGGCCCAGCGGCGTGGTGATCTGGTAGGCAAGACCACCGGTCTGCTAGACAACACCAAGCCCAACGCCAACGTCTTCGTCCAGCGCGTTGGCGCCAGGTTACTGGAGCAATACAAGCTAAAAGGCATCGTCACCAAGCGTAAATCCAACGTTAGCTCGGCGGCCGGCCCAGCTATCATAGAAGGCCTCGCCTCCGAATGCGACATGGTGGTAAACGCTTTTGGAGATTGAGGGTCATGCACATCGTGGAGTGTCCACGATTCGATTCAACTGGAACAGTTGGGGGTGCCCACAGCGACCGTTTGCACCACTGAGTTTGCCCCTTTAGCTCAGGCTGAGGCGAGATCGCCCGGCTCGGGAGCTGACCGAGGAATTCAGCGATAAGACCTACGCCGCGCCGAAGACGGCTTTTAAGAGCAAGCCACTGTTTGAATGAGTGACAAGTAGCACAGCTTTTCGATTCCTGCGGGATGCGACCCCGAATGAGACCGGGTCTAACTTTAGCATCGGTAGCAACCGTCATTCTAAGGAGCACTAACATCTTTACTGTCATCCTGAGGAGCGCCAGCGACGAAGGATCTCAAGAGAGATTCTTCCCCTTCTTCGAAGGGTCAGAATGACAATTGCCAAGCTGAAGATGACAGAACAGCAACCTATTTTCAGGGTGCAAAAGGTTGTGTCCGGAGTTTCTTGACAGCTGAGAGTAGAGGTCGGGAAGATAGACATGACGAGTGACGCAAGCACACTGCAATCGAAACGAATCCGGGTGAGGGATTCTCTCGAGGCGGTAAACAAGCTCTTCTATGGCCGAGGTCTGACGGATGGCCTTCCTATTGTGCCGCCCACGGAAGCCAGAGTACAGGACATGCTTTCGGGCGGCGATTGGCCACCTGACGGGGTGATCGGACTGGTCCCTCCGCGCTGGGGAGAGGCGACTGTAGAGAAGATCGCTATTAACGCCGTGATGGCCGGTTGTCTGCCGGAATACCTGCCTGTCCTGGTGGTGGCGCTTCAGGCTATGTTAGAAGCGGAGTTCAATCTCCCGGCCATTCAAGTTACCACCCACCCCGCCGCCCCGCTCATCATCGTCAACGGCCCCGCCGCCAACAAACTCGACATCAACTCCGGCTACAATGTTTTCGGCCCTGGATGGCGCGCCAACGCCACTATCGGCCGGGCCATCCGGCTGATCCTCCTTAATATTGGCGGAGGGGTTCCTGGTCGTCTAGATCGGGCTACCCAGGGGCAGCCCAGCAAGTACTCCTATTGCATCGCCGAAAACGAGGAGGCCAGCCCCTGGGAGCCCTTGCACGTGGAGAGAGGGTTCGCTTCTGAGGTAAGCACGGTCACTCTGATCGGCGCTGAATCCCCCCACAACGTCAACGACCACGTAAGCACAAGGGCCGAAGGCGTATTGACCACGGCAGCCCGGACGATGGCCACAATGGGAGCTAACAACCAGTATCTCCACGGTAGCGAGCCTGTGCTGGTCTTGGGCCCTGAGCACGCGGCGACCATTGCCGCCGACGGATGGTCGAAGCAGGACGTGAAGAAGTACATCTTCGAGAACGCCCGCCAGCCTCTTGCGGTATTGAAGAAGGGTGGCATGTGGGGCATGCAGGACTGGCCTACGATCCCAGATTCCGCGCCCGACGACACCCTTGTCCCCATCGCTGAGAGTCAGGAGCATATACTGGTCATTGTCGCCGGAGGGTCTGGCAAGCATTCTTCCTACCTGCCCACCTTTGGCATCACCCGCTCCGTCACAAAAGCCATTACCGCCCGCGACGGCACGCCGTTGCGTTTTTCCGATGGCGTCTCATCCACAAGAGAATAGGAGGAAAGGGCCAGGGGTTAAGAGTTAATAGTTCACTCCTCTTCAGTCTCCATCTTGACCCCTAACCCTTATCCCATAACCCCTCGAAGCGCATCGGAGCCTCGAAGAATTAGAGCATGACAGACATAGTAGTACGACCGACTGACCTGACCGACATTCCCTCCTTAATCAAGCTGCGCTGGGACGTTTGCGTCGAGCAGGGCGCGGCCGATCCTGCTGACGAACGCTCCTACCGTCGCTACAGCCAGGCTTTGCGCGCGTTTCTTGAGAGAAATCTGCTTGAAGAGCAGTGCCAGATAATAGTGGCGAGCGGCGGAGACGAGATTGTGGGCACTTCCACTCTGTGGTTGTTCCCAATCCTTCCCTGGCCAGGTGGTCTGAACGAGTGGCACGGCTACGTGACCAACGTGTACGTCATCCCGTCCCACCGGCGGCAGGGCATTGCCCGAAGACTTATGGAAGCTCTGAAGCAGGTGGCTCAGCAGCACGGCGCCTCGGCCCTCCTGCTAGAAGCCTCACCCGATAGCGCCCGTCTTTACCAGCAGATGGGCTTCACGCCAGGCAA
>JAMDCE010000321.1 GCA_023489135.1 Chloroflexota bacterium | reverse complement strand
AGGATGAGAAACCAGATGTTGCCTAATGGCTCGAAGCACTTTCCCCGCAGCCTAGCCCGGACTCACCTGCAGGCGCTCCGTTGATGCACTGGCCTCCGCACGTCTTCATGTCCCCCTCCGTTGCACCAGCGTTCAAACCCCCATTCGGTCTTCGAAATCCGCGGGCCATCCCCCACCGCTCACCCACCGGCAACATCTGGTTTCTCATCCTACACCTATCGGTTTCTGCTTCTTCCGATACTCCATCTCCTTCAGCTCTCTCCTTTTCAACTTCCCATCGGCGGTTTGCGGAAGGGTATCGATGAATTCAATCTCCTTCGGATACTCGTGCATGCTTACTTTTGTCTTCACAAACTCCTGCAGCTCCTGCTTTAACTCCTCGCTGCCTTGTACACCATCCTGCAGCACAATGAATGCCTTTACTATCTCGCCGCGTTCCTCATCTGGGCTGCCTACCACAGCACTCTTCACGACAACCGGGTGTTTGTCCAGCGCAGCCTCAATCTCGAACGGCCCGATGCGATACCCAGACGACTTTATGACGTCGTCGGCCCGCCCAAGCGCGTAGAAATAGCCATCTTCGTCGAAGCGTCCATAATCCCCGAGGTAGTTCCACTGCTCGTTCCGCCAGACAGCAACCTTACCAACCTCTCCCGGTGGCAGTTCGCCTCCATCGTCATCAAGAATTCCTAGCTTGACTCCCAGCATAGGCTTCCCGCAACTGCCAATCCGAGGCTTCCAATCATCAAACGCGTAGTCTATAACCACTGGCCCTAGCTCGGTGTTTCCGTACGTAGCCCTTATATAAATGTTGAACCTATCCAAATACTGCTTCGTTAACTCAGGGTTCATTTCCGCGCCGGTATACGTCAGCGTTCGCCACTGAAGTTTGTAGTTATCAATAGCGCCCGTGTCGAGCAGCATTTTATAAACGCGCGGAATCGCTGATACCACGGTCACCCCAAAGGCTTCCATTCCCTCCAGACACATGCGCGGATCAAACTTACCCGAATACGCACCAATACCATTACCAAATATGAGCGGAGCAACCGTTCCGTACCAAATGCCATGACCCCATGCCGGTGAGGACGTGCACATATAGACGTCCCCCTGACGTAGCCCGAGCCAGAACTTGGTAAAAACAGCAGTAATCGTTACGGCATCGTGGTTATACCGCGCTTGACTTGGCTGTCCAGTCGTGCCACTGGAAAATTGAATAACTGCCAGGGTATCGCCAGATGTCGCAGAGTGATACTCGTCGCTCTGCTCTGCTATCTGGTCAATAAGCTCCTCAGCAAGAAAGACGTGCTGTACCTGTCCCAGCCTTACCCTCTCGGCAGCCTCGCGGCCGATGACGAGGACCGACGCGCCCGAGCTCTTGAGCCGATATTCCATGCCTTCTGAGCCAAGCAACTGATAGCAAGGGACGGCCACTGCTCCACGCTTTAGCGCGCCATAGAAAGATACGTAGTATTGAAGGGATGGCTCGAGCGCGATAGCGACTCTATCCCCCGCCGATACTCCGCATTTCTCGAGCATGTTTGCGAACCGCGACGTAAGACAGGCGAGCTCTCCGAAGGTGTACTGCTCGCGCGTGCCATCGGCGTTCTGCAGTCTTATAGCGATGTTTTCCTTCGGGTGTCGGTCAACGCATTCGAAAGCGATATTCAGCGTATCAGGGCCTTTATCGAATACCTCCCACCGCTCGGCCCACGTAAAACGCTTTCTAGCGTCCGCCAGCGTACGATACTCCAGCCTCATTGTTTGCTCCACACTCGCTTCGCAGTAAACCAACCTCATGGGTCTCGTCGAGTACTCTGTTCTTCATCCCGGTGCAGGAGCCGCCCGACGAACCGCTCCTTCCTGACGCCCCACCTCTCTGGTCCATTCTCAAACCACAGACCCAGGGCTTGTTAAACTTCTGTGCCCCTGCACCTCTTGAAATCCAAGCCAGTCTGAAACCGCCATCCGTAGCCAGACGGGTCCGATAGGTCAACAACGATCACCGCCCCACTCCCTTAGAAGTACACGCCCTTGCCCGTTCCTCTGTACTCGGTAGCTGGCAGCCGCCTCTCGACCGGCGACGTCCCCGCCTCTCGCGACGGTAGGATGACCGTCGCAACAGTCGGGATCGTATCGTCCCCCCTCTGATTTATCCCTGAAGCCCTAATATCGACGCAGTACTCTCCGTTTTCATCCACATACTTATCAATGATCTCTCCCTGAAACCACACCGCATCTGACAGATAGACAAACTCCCGATACTGAGCCGACACGGATTTTAGCCACCCGGCATCACCTATCCAATTCGTAAGCAGATTAACCATCCAGCAATTCCGTTGTACCCCAACATCGTACATATACCTAGCGCCCACCCCTAAGGCTGCAGACTTAAGATAATGCACAGCATACACAGGCTCTAGCGACTTCAGGGTCGGCTCGCGAAATGCCCAAGCCGGATGCTTCCTATAGGTCCGCAGCTGTACTCCATGGGCCGCAATCTGTACTGGCGCCGCCCCAATACAGTACGCTATCATATCAGTTAGCCCAAAGACGCCTTTCACAAGTGGCGGGATCTTCTCGCCTATTTCGACGTCCTCCCAGTACCGCGGTATCCCGCCTCGAATCTTTTCCGCTAAACAGTCTTCTTCTACACGGGCGAGCTCCTCCTCAGTCCACGGATGAGGGACCTGGATATGATCGTACTTGCCCTCACCCCTTGCACTCTTATTCCTTGCCGCCTGCCGCTCATATCTTACGAGCATGTTGTAGCCCCGCGAAACCAGCTCACCTCTCTGGTTCCAATATTCAAACTTCTGGTACTCGAACACAGTCCGATTGGCGAACTGGCTACGTCTCACGTCAAACCCAATAAAGCGACATTTTGGCGTAATCTTGTCATTTATGTATACCGGCCTCAGAAAGTCCCAGTCGGATGCCGAATGATCGGCGTGGATACCAGGTAGCCCTTGTAACACCCAGTGGGGAAATACACTAGCCACCCAAGCCGGGGAAGCGACAAGAGCGCCGTACTGAGTTTTCTTGCCGTAATCTGCATCGCTGTAGAGCGGGTTACTATCACCGATGCCGTAAGCAAAATTACGTATTGCTTCGTAGGAGGCGGTTTGGTTGAATATGTTGCTGACCCTGAGATCTAGGCCGATGCGGTCCATCCACTGCGTTAGGGTTTCATTTGTCAGGGCTGCCTCAGAGAGCTGAGCAGCTTCTTCCTGTAGTATTTCGTTCCCTTCCAAGGTAGTTCTCCTCGTCAAAAAACGGATTGAGCTTTGTCCGGCGGATGCCGACTAACTTGCTAGTTCCGCAACGCGCGAATCCGAGGCAGGAAGTCTTGGGCATCAATAAGGTAGGCTGCCATTATCCGCCGACACTGGCTACAGCGGTATTCACGAATATTCCCATGCGGGCCTTCTATGATTTTCATCGTGGGTACGTTCTGTTTGAGGCACCAGGGACACTGCCTCGAACCTGCGCCTGGCTTCTGGGGGCACACAACTCTCTCCTTCGTAAACCTACGTTGCAAATACGTGCTCGACCCTTCCTGTCCGGGTCTGTAACCTCAGTCGCAGTGCGGCTGAATCCTCACGAGTCTGCGCACACAGCAGAATTCAACGGGTCTCCTTGTCGTGGCTGAGCACAACGAGGCTTGCTGAGGTACGCCATGAGGCAGAACAGAGCGAGGGCGGCTGCCGTCGTGTCGCTCTGTGGTTGAACCCGGCTCGCACCTGGAGAGCAAGCGGGAATCCCCAAGGCCACGATCACGAGCGTCCCCCTTTACTGATCATGTTGACGTATCACAAAGTTGATCAGATCGTATCAGCTGTTTTTCGATCCGTCAAGGGACCGCTGTGTGACTGAGAAGTGCTCAGTGGGTATTGGGCTCCAAACCGCCCAGCAATTGGGGCCGCCCCCCGATCACTGACCCCGGTCGTGCTGATGACCCTCGGTCAACCGCCGCTGGTTTGCCGGAGGTTGCAACCTTTGAGACAACACGCAGAAAGACCCACGGGCCTCTCAGCCGAGGCTGAAAGACAATTACGAGGCTGATTACGACTCCTAATGGGCGGGGATCACCCAATCCCGTCTCGTCCAAGTTCGCGATGACGCCAGAGACGCGGCGCATGTGGCTACACACTATGTTCAGTTTGGAGAAGGCTCCCACAGATTTCCCCAGGTCCAGGACCACCTCGACGATCACGCTCATCGTCCCGGAGCCCTCGTCCTCGACGTCTGCTCCCGGCCTGCTACGAGGCCCGCACGCTCCTCACCGAGCACGTCCGCCCCGCGAGGGCCACGAAGAGACCCGCCGCGACTTCAAAAGGGAGGCCCGTGACGCCGTCCGCCGGCGAGAGCCGGCCGTCGCCGACTCTTGCCTGATGTTGCCTCGTGAGAAACTGGAGACCTCCGACGCCGGTCTGCCCTTTGGCCCTACCCACGTGGACCTCGTTATGTCGGGAGAGCCAGACCCTCATCACCAGCACCACGAGGATGCTTGACGCACGCGGCCGAGACCGCCCGCGAGTACAGCGTGCCGACGGTCGTGGACATCTGAACGGGCACCACCACTCACGAGGGCGACCTCACTTAGACCTCAATCCATAATGAAGGGAACCTCTACAACGACGGCGAGCCCACGGACCCGAGAAGCCGTAGGTGGTGTCTGACGAGCTCTGGGAACTGGTAGAGTCCTTCCTGCCGAAGAAGGAGCGGCGCTTCCGCTATTCAGATGGGATGAGAGGGCCAGCCCCCCACGGGGTACCATAGGTCCCCACATAGAACACGGGCTCAAGGGCCCCATCTGAGGAGGCTGGCCATGCAAGATGCTACCAGCAACCAGGCAAAGCTGACCGTAGGTCTCGATCTGGGGGACCGCTACATCCAGGTGTGCATTCTCGACGAGCAGG
>JAMDCE010000202.1 GCA_023489135.1 Chloroflexota bacterium | reverse complement strand
TGACTACCCCCAAAACTTCGACATTTTGCTCCTTGATCTTAATTGCCTTGAATTTCTTGTTTGTTGGCTCAAGGCGCACCATACCATTTGTAAGCGATATCGACTTTTTCATTCTGCCCCCTGGCGCTATTGCCTTTCGTCCAGCGCTGGTCATTTGCCTTCTGCCTCCCGCCTGTTTCTATACTGAGAGTATAGACGTGGTAGTACAAAATGTCAAGGGGTATGGCCATCAGTTTTGACTAATTTCTTTTAATTCGTGCTACAATACTGCGAGTAGCGAAGGAGGACACCGAGCGATATGACGCTTGGCCAGCGCGTCAGGGAATTAAGAGAGGAACTCGGGATGTCGCAGACTGACCTTGCCAAAGCTGCGAACCTTTCCCCTTCATATATTGGCCATATTGAAAGCGGAAGGAGGGAGCCAAGCAAGCCCGTAATTCGCGGGTCTTACTATCAGTTTGAAACTACTCCCCATGATCTATTGAAAGCAGCTGGATACCTTGTGCCAGGGCCTGAAGTACCAAGAGCCCGCCGCCCACTCATCAGGCACGTGGAACAGGCATTTAGACAGCTTGAATATCTTGCAAGAGCATCAAATCTAATTCTCGCTCCAATCCGTGGTCATGTTCCAGCAGGTGAGCTTTCCCCTGAGACGGAACAACCGGAGGACTACCTCCCAATTCCATATGGTTGGGCCAAGGGGGCCAGTCGGCCTTATATACTTATTGTCAACGGCGATAGCATGGCAGGTGATATGGAAACGGGTGATATGGTGCTGGTTGACCCTGATCGACAATGGGAGAATGGAAAGATTGTCGTCGTTCGCGTAGAGCACGAGGTGACGGTAAAGCGAATCTATAAGACAAATGGTATGGTGCGCCTTGAGCCAACAAACAAGAAATTCAAGGCAATTAAGATCAAGGAGCAAAATGTCGAAGTTTTGGGGGTAGTCATAAAAAAGATTAGGGCTGAGGATGTTTAGATAGGCTCAGATGAATCTAAAGGAGGCCACAATGCGCTTCACAAGGCTGGTACTGGCGGCGGTGGTTGTGGGGATTACCCTCTTCTCTCAGGTGGCGAGCGGATCGGCGAGTGCCGAAACCTGCCGTTATGTCCTCGGATTCAAGGCAGTCTATGACGCAATTCCTGATGTTATTGGCTCCTGTCTAGTCGACGAACACTACAACCCCGACAATGGCGACGCTCTCCAGGAAACTGCCAACGGGCTAATGGTCTGGCGCAAGGCCGATAACTTCACGGCCTTTACCGATGGCTATCGAAGCTGGGTCAACGGGCCATTTGGCATTCAGCAAAGGCTCAATTCCGAAAGATTCGCGTGGGAACTGGATGCAGCATCAACAGTTCAGGTGAGTGGCCCTGCACCGGCACCTGCGCCGGCACCAAAGCCCGCTGCCACGCAACCTAACACAACGGCTCCAAGTGGCGCAACTGCAATATGTAAAGACGGTACATATAGTTTCAGCCAGAATCGGCGGGGGACTTGCTCACATCATGGCGGCGTGGCTCAATGGTTGGGCAATTATTAGGGAGTGGGGAAGTTAACGCATAGCCGGCTTGCTGAGATAGAATAGTTCTCAAAAAAGGAAGGGAACTATGAGGTATCTACCTGGCGTCTTAGTTGCGGTGGTCGTCCTGTTTGCAGGGGTGGGAAGATTTTCATTCGCTGAGCCCGTGCAGTCCTCAGCTTCTTATAGTCTCTATCTGCCCATAGTCTATACTGAGGAACCGACGCCTACAGTGATGCCAACATCAATACCCACGGAGACGCCCTGGCCAACTTCAACCCCTTGGCCTACCTCCGTCACTTTGCCGACGGCTACATCGGTTCCCGCAACCGTGACCATCCAGCCAAACTACTCGCATTACGTTGATATCATCAACTACATTCACGTTGTCGGGGAAGTGTTCAACGGTACGAGCAGCAATCTGCGCTATGTGAAGGTCATCGTCGACTTTTTCAATAATAGCGGGCAACTGGTTGCCAATGATTATGCATATACGACATTAGACAACGTTCCCGCCGGCGCTAAAGCGTGCTTTGATGTTGCATTGCCCAATCCATCGAACTGGTCTTACTATCAGTTTGAAACGCCTACGTACATGACGGGTGGCAGTCCATTGCCTAACCTCACTATTCTGAACCAAAGCGGTTCCTATGATTCAACGTTTGGTTGGTACAAGATCATCGGTTTGATTCGTAATGATCAAGGCCGTCGCGTGACCTATGTTGAACCCGTTGCTACCTTTTACGATTCTTCTTCTAAGGTTTTGGGGTGTGATTTCACGTTCGTCAACAGCACTGATTTAGACGCAGGGCAAAGCAGTTCTTTTACGTTGACAGCATTGGGAGGCAACTATAGCAAGGTCACGTCATATAGGCTACAGGTTGACGGATACACGCAATGAGCGCTCTATTTAGCTCCAATGATGGTTGATCCCAACACGAAACCGCAGCGCGTCGCCCTATATGCAAGAGTTAGCTCTGACGAACAGGCCGAGGCTAACACTATCCAGAATCAGGTTAACTTTGCCGAGCGCTTCGCCGACTTGAATCAACTTGAGATTGCAGCGACCTATCTGGATGAGGGGGTGTCAGGCACGATCCCGTTGCACGAACGCCCCCAGGGCAAGTGCTTACTGGCCGATGCCAAGGCCGGCAAGTTCGCTGCAGTCCTGGTCTACCGCGTTGACCGTCTCGCCAGAAGATTGAAGGTCCTCCTGGATGGCCACGAAGCCCTGCAGGCGGCTGGCGTTGGCGTGCGCTCAATGACGGAGCCGATAGACAGCACCACGCCGATCGGACGGTTCATCTTCCAACTATTAGGCTCGATCGCTGAGCTTGAGCGGGAGACCATCGTCGAACGTAGCATCCTCGGCAGCAACAGGAAGGCCGCAGAGGGCAAATGGTTGGGGGGCATCGTGCCTTATGGATACAGGCGCGATGAGCAAGGCAGCCTGGCCATCAGCGAAGAGAGGTTGCCGGGCTTCGACCTATCTGAGGCTGATGTCGTCAGGAAATGCTATCGTCTGCTGCTGCTCGGTTGGTCGACCTACCGCATTGCCGATCATTTGAACGCCCTCGGCATCCCCCCATCCTACGCTAAAGACGGCAGGCAGGCGCTCATCGGCAAGCGTAAGCAGAACACCTCGGGCCAATGGACACCTGGTAGGATAAGGAATATGCTCGCCCAGACGATCTACATGGGCGTGCACGAGTACGGCAAACGCACGCAACGTAAGCGGGAGACGATCATTCGCCATTACCCGCCTATCATCGCTGAGGAGACCTGGCGCTTAGCCCAGGAGCAAATGACCGCGAATCAGCGCTGGCTCTCGCCTCAGAACGCGAAGCGTACCTATCTTCTCCGCAGCCTCATCAAGTGCGGGTTATGTGGCCTGACCTACGTGGGATCAGGGAACAGCAAACGCGAGAAGCCATATTACAAGTGCACAGGCAAGGTCTCGTATCGGGGGAAACTCAATGGCCGATGTCCATCCAAGGCTGTACTCGCGGAGGACCTAGAATCCAATGTGTGGCAGGACATCGTGCAATTTGCGCATGATCCGGGCCCGGTGCTGGCCAAGCTTGCCGAGCAGTTGCGTGCTGCAAACGGCGATAGGCAGACTATTGAAAGCGAACTGAACGCAGCCACCCAAGCCCTCCAGAAGAAGCACAAGGAGCGCGAGATTATCCTCTCGCTACTTCGGAAAGAGACGATCACCTATCAGGAGGGCGAGAACGAACTGAAGAAGATCGCCGACGAAGCTGAAGGGCTTAAAGAGCAGCAGGAGCGCCTCTTCGCTCAACTCCAGCAGAACATCGATGTCGAGAAAGCGATGATCGAGGCAGAGGCTTTGCTGCGCAGTCTGCGTGAGAAGATCGAGGGGGCAGACAGCGCAAAGAAACGCGAGATCCTCGAGGCGCTAGTGAGGGAGATCGTCGTCGAGACCATCGGTGAGGGAAGGAATAGCCAGGCGAAGATCAGAATCAGGTATGCGTTTGATACGGTGGCATGCAAGGACATGGGTTCATGGCTGCAACGAGCGCAAACTTAGCTGGGAAAGTAACCGAGCCCTGTGCCCGGCTGATGGTAACTATGCCGTCCTCGATGGGCTGGCGCATCACTTCCAGCACGTGCTGGCCGAACTCGGGCAGCTCGTCGAGGAAGAGCACGCCACGGTGCGCCAGCGTGATCTCACCTGGCCGCGGCCAGCGTCCTCCGCCGACCAGCCCGGCGTGGCTGATCGTGTGATGCGGCGCACGAAACGGTCGCCGAACTATCAGTGGCGTCTCAGACGGCAGCATTCCGCTGACGCTGTAAATCTTCGTGACTTCGAGGGATTCTTCGTTTGTCATACGCGGCAGTATCGAGGGCATCGAGCGAGCCATCAACGTCTTGCCCGCGCCCGGGGGCCCGCTCATCAAAACATTATGTCCACCTGCCGCGGCCACCTCCAGCGCCCGCTTCACATGCTCCTGGCCGCGCACGTGGACCATATCGGGGCCAGACGGGAAATCCTCCGCATCGTACAGGCCATTTCTCTCGAAGACTGGTATGCGACTATGCCCGCGCAAGTGATTCACTAGCTCCGCCAGCGAGCCGACGGGGATTATCTCCAGTCCTTCCACGATAGCCGCCTCAGGGGCGTCTACCGACGGGACGAAGACGACGCGCATGTTTCTGTCCCGGGCAAGGGACACCATTGGCAGAATGCCATTCGTATGGCGCAGGCTGCCGTCCAGGGAAAGCTCGCCCAGGAAAAGATGATCGGGGTCGACCGGCGGGATCTGTTCGGAGGCCAGCAGTGTGCCGACGGCTATCGGCAGGTCATACGCCGGCCCTTCTTTTTTGAGGTCGGCTGGCGCAAGGTTAACGGTGATGCGCTTCTGGGGGAAGAAGCA
>JAMDCE010000549.1 GCA_023489135.1 Chloroflexota bacterium | reverse complement strand
TTTCCAGACTTCCGGAAAGCCTCGACCACGCGCAGTCGCTTGGTTGCCTTCTTGCGCCTTTGGCCAGAGAGGGTATGGATATCCGCACCCAACTCGGCGGCCATTTCGTCAAGGTCCATCCCCGCGACGATCTCGCGCACGGCCTCAGCACCCATTCCAGCCTTGAAGACACGACCATAGCGATCGTGCAGCTCGCGGAATCTGGTTTCCGAGAGAAGTTGGAGCTTGTCGATCGAGTGCAGATCGGCGATGCGAGTCTCGCTATCACGTCGCAGCGCCTCTATGCGGCCATCTGCATCTCCCGTAAGCTCGGCGATCTTCTGACTGGCGACGTACACTAGTTGATCACGTTCGGCTTCAACCAGAGCCTGGCTATTGCCTTGTTGTCGCCGAATATCCTCTTCAATTCGAGCCAGTTCGTCCTGAACTAACTCGGTGAGCTTAGCGACCCTATCGGCATTGATGGCCTCGTCCTGTTCCACTATAACCTTGTCCAGGAACGTAATGGGCTCTGTGGCGGCCCGCCCCGTGCTGGCCACCAGGCGCTCGCGTACCGCCTTGGCCTCCTCCATAACGCGATCGGTGGCTGCAGAGAGCTCATCCTCCAGCCGTTGCCGGTTAGTCTTACCGGCTTCCTCGAGCCCCGAGACGTCTCCGTTTAGCTCTTCATTTATCTTGTCGGTCTTGTCCTTAGCTTCGTTCTGGATCTCCGCGATTTTCTCATCGGCGTCGCCTCGAATGTGGCGGGTAAGTCGTTGGCGAGCCTCTTCGTCCACGCCAGTAATTATGTAGGTGGCGAAGTAAAGAACGCGTTCAAGGTTGCGGGGCGAGATATCTAGCAGCAAGCCGAGGCGGCTAGGGGTGCCCTTTACAAACCAGATGTGCGCCACCGGCGACGACAGCTCGATGTGGCCCATCCGCTCGCGCCGCACCTTGGCCCGGGCTACCTCTACTCCGCACTTATCACAGACGATACCCTTGTAGCGAACCCTCTTGTACTTGCCGCAGTAGCACTCCCAGTCTTTGGTAGGCCCAAAAATCTTCTCACAGAAAAGTCCGTCGCGCTCCGGCTTGAGCGTACGGTAGTTGATCGTCTCAGGCTTGGTAACTTCGCCATACGACCAGGAACGGATCTGCTCGGGCGAGGCCAAGCTTATTCTGATGGCGTTAAAATCGTTAACTTCTAGCATTTAATAGTTGTCCTCCCAAGAGATAAGGGCTTACCCTACTCTTCAAAACCTGCCAGGTTAATACCCTCCAGTTCAGACAGGATGTCTCCAGAGGCATCCTCCACGAACTGGACTGGCGCCTCGTCCTCGTTCAAGATCTCCACGGAGAGGCCAAGGCTTTGAAGTTCCTTCACCAAGACCTTGAAAGATTCAGGAACACCGGCCTCGGTGATGGGTTCTCCTTTTACGATAGCCTCGTAGGTCTTGACTCGGCCGATTACATCGTCCGACTTGACCGTCAGCATCTCCTGAAGAGTATAGGCGGCGCCGTAAGCCTCGAGGGCCCAAACCTCCATTTCTCCGAACCTTTGCCCGCCAAATTGGGCCTTGCCTCCGAGAGGCTGCTGTGTCACAAGAGAGTACGGACCGGTCGACCTGGCGTGGATCTTATCCTCGACTAAGTGAGCAAGCTTAAGCATGTAGATGTAGCCAACGGTCACCGGCTCAGCAAATGGCTCACCAGTTCGCCCGTCGAAAAGCTGAATTTTGCCATCGCCAGGAAGACCCGCGCTTATCAGAGCCTCCTTGATGACGCCCTCACTCGCGCCATCGAAGACCGGCGTGGCAACCTTGATTCCCAGACGCTCCGCGGCCCAGCCGAGGTGTGTCTCCAGAACTTGACCCACGTTCATTCGGGAAGGTACGCCAATAGGATTCAACACGATGTCGACAGGTGTTCCGTCGGGCAGGAAAGGCATATCTTCCAGGGGAACCACCCGCGATATAACTCCCTTGTTTCCATGGCGACCGGCTATTTTGTCTCCTTCAGAAATCTTGCGCTTTTGAGCGATGCTTACCCGGACCATCTCATTGACCCCAGCCGGCAGCTCGTCTTTGCTCTCTCGTGAGAAAACCTTGACGTCGATGACTTTGCCGTGAACGCCGTGAGGCACCCGAAGGCTGGTATCCTTGACTTCACGCGCCTTTTCACCGAAAATGGCGCGCAGTAGGCGCTCCTCCGCCGTAAGCTCTGTTTCGCCCTTGGGAGTAATCTTACCCACCAGGATATCGTTCGGGACGACTTCTGCGCCGACGTAGATAATCCCCCGCTCATCCAGATCCCGCAGGCTTTCTTCGCCGACGTTGGGGATGTCGCGAGTGATCTCCTCAGGACCGAGCTTGGTGTCACGAGCCTCCGTCTCGTGCTTCTCGATGTGGATGGAAGTAAACAGATCCTCGCGCACGAGTCGCTCGCTGACGATGATGGCGTCTTCGAAGTTGCCGCCTTCCCAGGGCATGAATGCCGCCAGGATGTTCTGACCGAGGGCGAGCTCTCCTCGCTGTGTTGAGGAGCTATCCGCGATCACCTGCCCCGGCACCACCCGGTCACCTTTGCTCACGCTCGGTCGCTGGTTTATACACGTATCCTGATTGGACCGCAGGAACTTCAGCAAATGGTAGTGGTGCGTTTGCCCCTCGTCATCGACAATCACGATATTGGAGGCCGTTACCGAGTCGACGGTGCCATAGTGCCGCGACACCACCACCTGGC
Organism: Chloroflexota bacterium; assembly: GCA_023489135.1. The sequence continues at coordinate 2,221 of JAMDCE010000549.1, read as the reverse complement.
CGGAATCGCGGGCAGCCTGATATTCGACGCCTGTCCCGATGATAGGCGACTCCGGTTTCAGCAGAGGCACCGACTGACGCTGCATGTTCGCGCCCATCAAGGCGCGGTTGGCATCGTCGTGCTCGAGGAAAGGTATCAAAGCCGTAGCCACGCTGACCACCTGCTTCGGGGAAACGTCCATGAAATCGACCCGGTCAACGGGTTCCAGCAGGAAGCGCTGCCCGTAGCGGGTGGGAACTCTCTCTTCCACGAAGTGATTGTGCTCATCAAGTCGCGCGTTGGCCTGAGCAATCACATAATCCTCCTCGCGATCGGCGGAGAGGTATTCGATTTCTTCGCTCACGACTGGCTTGATCTTGATGCGCGAGTAAGGTAGAGCGGCGATTCTTTCGGCTAGAATCGGCGAGACCGTGGTACCCTCCTCGGCCACGACTTCACCCGTTTCCAGATTAGTGATTGTCTCCTGTATGACCTTTCCCAGAATGTTTTCATATGTGTTCTCTACGGCGCTGATCACCTTGCGATAGGGCGTCTCGATGAATCCAAAGTCGTTTATCCGCCCGTAAGTCGCCAGGGAGCCGATGAGTCCGATGTTAGGACCTTCCGGCGTCTCTATGGGACAGATCCGACCGTAGTGAGAGTGGTGGACGTCTCGAACGTCGAAACCCGCTCGATCGCGACTAAGACCTCCCGGCCCTAGAGCGGAGAGCCGGCGCTTGTGGGTCAGCTCCGCCAGCGGGTTAGTCTGATCCATAAACTGCGAGAGCTGGCTTCCGCCGAAGAACTCGCGCATCGCCGCTACGACTGGTCTGATGTTGATCAGGGCGGTCGGAGTAACTGTCTCGGGATCCTGGATCGTCATTCGTTCTTTGATGACGCGCTCCATCCGCAGGAGTCCGACGCGAAACTGGTTCTGGATCAGCTCGCCAACGGCACGCACACGGCGGTTTCCAAGATGATCGATATCGTCGGCGTGCCCGGTGCCGTTGTTCAACCGGATCATATTGGCTACGATGTTGACCAGGTCCTCCTTGCTCAAGGTGCGGTGCTCGAGAGGAAGATTCAAATGCAATCGCTTGTTCAGCTTGTAACGGCCCACCCTGGCCAGATCGTACCGTCTTGGATTGAAAAGCAACGATTGAAGCAGCGCGGTGGCGTTCTCCAGCGTGGGAGGATCGCCTGGGCGCAGGCGGCGATAAAGCTCGACCAGCGCTTCCTCTTTGGTTCTGGTGGGATCCTTGTCAATCGTGGAAGCGATGTAATGATGGTCGGCCGAGGTGTCGACCTCCGTGAATAGCTTTTCTAGTTCTTCGGAGGCGCCATAACCGATCGCTCTAAGAAGAATCGTGGCGGGAATCTTCCTCTTACGATCGACCTTCACCGAGAGAATATCTTTGTTGTTGGTCTCAAATTCGAGCCAGGCGCCTCGATTGGGGATGAGCTTGGCCGAGTGAAGCAAACGTCCGCTGGTCACGTCCTCGACGGCCGTGAAGTAGACACCGGGGGATCGTACCAACTGGGAAACGACGACCCGCTCCGCTCCGTTGATAACGAAAGTGCCGTTTTCAGTCATCAGAGGGAAATCGCCGAGGAAGATCTCTGACTCCTTAATCTCGCCCGTTTCCTTAATAATAAGCTGCACCTTGACCCGCAGTGGGGCCGCAAAAGTCATATCTCGTTCGCGGCATTCTATTTCGGTATAGCGGGGTTCATCGAAATAGAAATCGAGGAACCGCAACTCCATCGCCTTGCCCGTGAAATCCTGAACTGGCGAGATCTCATCGAAGAGCTCGCGAAGCCCCTGGGCCTTGAACCAGTTGAAGGAATCTAACTGGATCTGGGTTAGCTTGGGCATGGGGAGGACGGTGGGGATTCGGGCGTAGGAAGTACGCTGGGGGCCGGCCGCTTCCGGCATCTCTTCAGAGGGGATTTCAACCAATGTAGCCATGCAATCAACTCCTTAAACACCAATAGACACAGAAAAAGCCTCCTTCCGCAGTCTGGGGCGTATTGACCGCTAGGCTTCCTGTGTCACAATCGCACTATGCTTTTTCACCGGCAGACTACAATAGTACTGCTTTTACAACATTTTGTCAAGGGAAAAAGGGTTCGACTTTCGAATTCGGGAAGCGCCCGCAAGATGCGGATGGTCTTCGCTTGAATCTTGCCGCGCTCGTGTTCGAACCAGCCTTACGACAGCCGGGTCTTCAGGGGAGTTGAG
>JAMDCE010000081.1 GCA_023489135.1 Chloroflexota bacterium | reverse complement strand
ACGATGCGAGAATCTTAAGAAACCCTCGAGCGAATGCTTCCCCCAACGTGTACCGCTGCGGGAGGGGTGAGGCTTAAGCCACGGCAGGTCTGACTTACCGCGAGAACCAGGCTGAATTTCGACAAACTGGAAGTCGTCGACAGTCAGGGTGTTAAAACTGGTGAGACCTGCCCCTACCGGTACCAACCCTTGCCCATGCACCTAGTTGGCACCTATGTGCGGAGATCTCGCCTTGTTTCTGGCGGCTATGGCGTTTCGACTGGGGGCGCTTTGATATCCACCTTGGGGAGCTCTTCCAAGCTCTGCAATCCGAAATAGCTAAGAAAAGCGATGGTCGTTCCGTAAAGGATGGGACGGCCAACGGCCTCCAGCCGCCCGACTTCTTCGACCAGCCCGCGCGTCTGAAGAGTGCCGAGCGCGCTGCCGCTGTCCACACCCCGGATCGCCTCCACTCTTTGACGCGTCACTGGCTGCTGATAGGCCACTATGGCTAGAGTCTCAAGAGCGGCCGAAGAAAGTCTCGTGGAAGTCTGCTGACCGAGGAATCGCTCCACGTACGGGGCCGCTTCGGGAGCCGTTACCAGTTGAACGTGGCCATCCAGGCGTTGAAGACGAATTCCCCGGCGCGACCAGCTCTCGGACAGCTCTTGCAGCGCCTCATCGAGAGGCCCTTTCTCCAGGCCAAGGGTCTTCCGCAGGTCGTCCACGGCCACTGGCTCGCTGGAGACAAAAAGCAGGCTTTCAATGACGAGGGGAATTAGTTCTTTGTCGATCACGGGAATGAGCATCCTCACTAAGATTTCTTCACTGCAGAGACGCAGAGATTAAGGGTTATGGGGTAGGGGTTAAGGGATAAAGGCCTGATCGCTCTTAATCCCTATCCCTTGTGCCCTGACCCATAAGTACCGCCGCGTAGCTCACCGGTGGCACGTTGACGATCTTCACTACCGAGAGCCCGGCCTGGCCAGCCAAATCCGGCAATTCTTCTTTGGCAATCCGGATGCCCAGAGGAGGGCCATACCCCTTCAGCGGACCCGGCCCAGGATGCTCCTTCTTGTCAAACTCGATAACGAAGATCCTTCCATCCTTACGCAAAAGACGCTCTCCTTCCTGGAGAAGCTTCACTCTATCATCCATCTCGTGGAGAACGTTGGCGAAGAGCACCACATCGGCTACACCGCCAGGCAGGCCGGTTGCAGGCGCCTCAGCTCGCACCAGCGTGACATTCACTAACCCTTCTTTGGTGATCTTGTCCTTCACGGCCGCCAACATATCTGGCTCCGTGTCCACGGCCCAGACGTGTCCATCCTGACCAGCCAATCGAGCTGCGGAAACAGTGAAAAATCCGGTGCCACAGCCCACGTCAACCACCTTTTGTCCAGCTTTCAAACCCAGTTTTTTCAAGAGTCTATCGGGCTGAAGCTCCCGATATCGTTCAGGTGACTCCAGCGCCTCCTTCATTTCCGGGGGAAAACGGTGAGGTGACTGATTATCGCTCATCCGGTCAGCTCTCCAGTCGTTCAAGGACGATTTCGCCGAAGATACACTCCTGCTGCACCGTTACTCGCCCTCGCCGGATCAGCTCCAGCACCGCCAGGAAGCTCACGATCACTTCCAGCCGAGAGGTTGCGATGGCGAGGAGGCGGCTGAAATCCAGCACCGCACAAGTGGCGAGCAAGGACTCAAGGTGACGAACCTTGTCGGCCACGGTCAGTCTGATTTGCCTTGCCGCTTTAGCGGGCGGGGAAGACGCTAGCTCTAGCAGTCTTCGCTGCACCGCCTTCGCCAGATCGACCAGTTGCACTCCCTCAATGGTGACGGTCTGAACTGGAGCCGGTGGCACGGCCACCCGGGAATAGGATCGCCGGCCCTCCACTTGCCACAGCGAGAGTTGTTCGGCGACCTCCTTCACCCGCCGGTACTCCAACAACTGCTGAATGAGGTCGTCCCCCTCGTCTTCCTCTTTTTCGATGGGGGGCGGTTTGGGCAGCAGCGATTGAGACTTGATCAGGAGAAGCTTACTGGCGACCACGAGGAACTCGGCAAGTTGGCGGGGGTCGGGCTCCTTCATTTGCTGGATGTGCTGTAGGTACTGATCCGTTACCAGCGCGAGAGAGATGCGGTCGATAGGCAACTCGTTCTTTTCCACCAGACGAAGCAGCAGATCCAGCGGACCCTCAAAGCTAGGTAGTTTGACCTCATAGAGAGTAGTCTTCACCAAGCTCAATTTGCCACCTCATCAGCTCGTGCCGTCTGCATTCTGCAAGACTCGAGCAAACCCCTCCAGCCCTGGCTCGTGATGCAGGCGGATGTACTCCACCACTTGCGGCGAGCCGTCCGCTGTTCGAGCCATCTCGGCCCCCAGGCGGGGATGATTGACGTGAAGGTAAAACGGCTCACGCCAGTCTTCTCGTCTTACCCCCGCGAGCCTGGTGAGAAGCCAGGGACAAAAGGCTTTCAAGAGCACGACCAGCACCCGATGTCCAAGCTTTATCCTTCCCCGCCCGCTGGTCTTCCCCACGTCGTGCAATAAAGCGGCCTGGAGCAGATCTGCGTCTTGATATCCCGCTCGCTCCAAAGTATGGAAGACATTGAGAGAATGTCGTTGGTCTTGAAGAGGCATTCGAAAGAAGAGCTCTTTCTGTGCCGCGTTTAGGTGCCGGTCAAGGATTTCCAGTTCCTCGCATTCCACCCTGGCCCGCAACGCTCGAAAGAACTGTCTGGCCCTGTATAAGCTAATTGGTTCTGTCCCAATCTCCACGATTCTTGAGAAGCCCGCCAGGGCCCGACCACAAGCTATGGGCCTGGGTTTTGAAAACGAGGCTTGCCAATTAAGACAACTATCAACGTCTCTTCGGAGGCGTCAGCCGATCAACGCATTAAGAAACAAGCTAGCGACGGGGTCAATGATGTAGGTGAAAAGGACGCCGCCCCCAAGGAATACCAACGCCAGAAGGATAAACATCCCGTATCGCTGGAGCGGCGCCAGAAACTGCACCCAGAAATCGGAGACCAGTCCCATCAGAATGTTGAATCCATCCAGCGGTGGGATCGGAATCAGATTGAACACCGCCAGCAAAACGTTCAGGTAGATCACGTAAGAGACAACAGTCACCAATGTGCCTGGGTTGTAGGCGACCATACCCTGAGAGTCCATCAATCTCAGGACACCCGCCGCAACTGTCGCTGTGACCAGGTTCGAAGCTGGACCCGCAAGGGCCGTCACAGCCATGCCCCGCCTTCCTCCTTGCAGCCGATTAGGGTTGACCGGCACCGGCTTTCCCCAAGCCAGGGCGGGGATGCCTAGAGAAAGCATGAGCATCATCAGGAATCCAAGAGGGTCGAAGTGGACCAAAGGGTTCAGGCTGAGCCGCCCCGCCTGTTTTGCGGTTGGGTCCCCTAGCTTGTAGGCTGATAGGGCGTGAGAGAATTCATGAACGCTGATGCCGACGATAAAGGCGATGACGATGGCGACAAAACGTACCGGATCGAAGTTGAAATTGAACACGAAATCGTCCTTCCAGGGTTCTCCACCCTGCAATAGCTCAGTCAACCGGGGAGGCCAGTACCCCAGATGTCAAGGCCAGTGCCAATGATTGATCTATTCTACCTTGCGCTTGCGTAATTTACAAGGCGAATGCTTCGTGGCTATCAGCCGTCAGCGGTCAGTGGCCAGAGAAGCAAAATGTGTTCTGTACGCACAACAATAAGGGAGTGAAGAAGTTGTATGACTTCGTTAGACGCCAGAGGAACTTCCTGACTGGCCATTCGTTCTAAAACCAGGGAGGGCCAAACCGAAGATGCCTACGGGCGATGCCCCAGGAGGTGGGAGGATGCTCTACTACCCCAAGAGTTGCATACACTTCTCGGGTATTGTAGAATGACCTCGAGAATGATAGTAAAAGTCGACATTTTCCCTGTTTGCCTTCGAGCGGGCCGAGCGCCGTCACCAGGTAATCCTGCCAAAGGTTCGCTGTGTCCTTTAGCGCATAACTCTGTGAGGGACGGGCTGTGTCTTATAATATCCTGACCATCGCCCCGACGTCCTTCTTCGCCGACTATGGCTGTCACGTCCGCATCCTGGAGGAGATCAGGACCCTCCAACGACTGGGCAACACCGTCACCGTCTGCACTTATCACAACGGCGACGACCTCCCGGGCGTCGAGATCAAACGCAGCCTGGACGTTCCCTGGCGCAAGGGAGTCCAGGTCGGATCGTCTCGCCACAAACTCTACTTCGACGCCATGCTCTCCACTAAGACCCTGAGAGTGGCACTTCGAAGGAAGCCCGACCTTATTCACGCCCATCTTCACGAGGGGGCGTTGATTGGCTATCCTATCAGCCGACTCCTGCGAATCCCTCTGGTTTTCGACTTCCAGGGAAGCATGACAGCCGAAATGATCGATCATCATTTCCTGAAACGGGGAAGCTTATTCCACCCCCCCTTGCGCTGGCTGGAGTCGCGAATCAACGAAATGGCCGGTGCCATCATTACCAGTTCCCACAACGGAGCCAGGATTCTTCGCGAGGACTTCCACCTTCCGCCGGAGAAGATCTATCCGGTGCCTGACGCTGTGGATACAGAGAGATTCAAGCCTCGTTTCGATCCGGAGGCCGAAGAAGACAAGATCAATCTCAAGCGGCAGTTGGGTATACCGCTAAATCGCCAGATCGTGGTGTATCTCGGCCTCCTGGCAAACTACCAGGGAACCGATCTTCTTCTGGAAGCGGCCCGACACCTGCTGCCCACTGTGCCTGATCTCCATTTTGTGATCATGGGCTATCCAGGCGTCGATAGTTACCGCGAGTTGGCGGAGTATCTGGGCTTAGCCGGCCACGTCGCCTTCCCGGGAAGAATTCCCTACGAGCAGGCGCCACGCTATCTCAGCCTGGGCGACGTCGCCGTTTCCCCCAAAATGTCGGTCACGGAGGGAAGTGGCAAG
>JAMDCE010000088.1 GCA_023489135.1 Chloroflexota bacterium | reverse complement strand
TCTCAAGCCCTGCCAGGCTCGGCGCGGACCTGATCTCTATGGCCGGTAGATTGCGTCCCACGTTGTCGCCCGGATTCTTTCTGGTGAGAGGATGCACCATGGTGGAACGGAGCTTGGACTGCTGGGTTGCCTCGCGGACGGCCCGCTCGGCCGAACCGCGCAGCGTCGAGAGCCCGCCCTCGATGTGGATCGCGTCGCCCATCTGCACGAAGAACAAGGGGAAGCCCGTATCGCCGCAGGCGAGACCCCTGGTCTTTTCCGCCGCGTCCAGGTTCTCCAGGGTCGTTTCGATTTGCCGGCGAGCCATGGGTGACTGCTCCTTAGCCAGTCCGGCTATCAGGGCCTCCTTGACGTCCCGCGGGATGATCGTCGCCGCTCGGGTGATCGCCCCGTACATCATCTGATATATTGTTTCTGAAGACACCTGCTGCTCTTCCATGGGGCCTCCTGCGCTGTCCTCACCCGGCGCTTCGCCGCAATGAAAGTTGGGGTGAAGTGGTAATTCCGATCAGCCACGAATTGCCGCCAACGGCACAACCTCAATCTCCTCGAAGGCCAGGCGCTCCCGAACCGCCCGGGCAATGTCGACGGAGTTGGGCCCATCGCCGTGGAGGCAGATGGTCGGCACCGGGATGGTCAATTCGGTGCCGTCGATGGCCGTCGCCTTCTTCTCGCGAACCAGGCGCACAGCCCGCCGAGCTACCTCCTGGGGATCCCAGTGCTCTTTGGAAATCTCAATCACTGGATAGCCGTTCGGGTAATAGTTCAGGTCGACGTAGCCTTCTGGCGTAGCCCAGGCTCCGGCGTCGAGCGAAGCCTTGGCGGCCGCCTCTCCGCCCTGGATCACCGGCAGATCCGGATCAATTTCCCTTACCGCAGCGAACAGTCCGGCCGCGAGGTGGTCGTCTTGACCGCACATGGAGTACAGCGCGCCGTGGGGCTTCACGTGGGACAACCTCAGACCGGCGGACTTGACGAAAGCCTGCAGAGCGCCCACCTGATATAACACGGCGTTGCGCAGGTCATCCGGACTCAACAACAAACGCCGTCTCCCAAATCCAGGAATATCGGGTAGGGCAACGTGAGCGCCGACCTCCACTTTAGCGTCGGCGGCCAGCTCGACCGTTCGGCGCATCACATTTGGATCGCCCGCGTGGAAGCCGCAGGCGAGGTTGATCGTCGGAACGTACTTCATCATCTCGGCATCGTCGCCAAGCTTCCAGCGACCATAGCTTTCGCCCATGTCAGAGTTGATGTTGATGCGTTCAGCCATTACTTCATCCTCCATATCGTTTCGCCAGGAACTGGTGTTCGGACCGGACTCGCGGCGGCCGCGCTTCGGTGTAGCACCGCCGCCTTCTCAGAGGCTAACTATGAGAGTACTGCAAGAACAAATCCAACGACCTGTCGACAAGGATCGGCTCGGTAGCGCCACACATCCGACGTCAAGGGAAGTCTAGGTGAAGACCAAGAGAAAGGTTATCACCGTCCGGGGTTCAACTTGGAGTGGTTAACCACACCCAATATGGCCGGGACGCTCGCTGGACGGCTGAGTGTGACTGGTTTGGCCCAATATATAGCGAGGCCGCTCCACTGTCAAGATAGGAATGCGAACAAAGGCTTGACCGGCAGCGGCAAGACCCTTTCGGCCAGGTTTTGCTTGTTCCGATGGTGCGATTCGACTAGCCCAAACCCTTGGGCTTCTCCAGCCCTAACCGCTCGGCCAGTCTGCCCAGCCATACCATGACGATTACCGCGATGACGGTGACGATGATGGCGTAGATGAACAGTCCCACCAACCCCGAGGTTTTCCCCAAGACCTGGTTGAACAGCTCCGTGATGGCCGCATTCCAGGCCAACGCGGCGATGACGCCAAAAGCGGCCGAGGCCAGGCCAACCATCGCGCCGACAAAGGCGGCTCTACCCGTTTGTGTTGCCATATCAGTCCTCCTTGGTTTTGTTAATGTCCCTGCTCACTTGCTGCAGGCCCTGCCATCCCTTTCGCGAAGTCTTGACCAGGCAATAACCATGCCAATGCTTGGCATGGCCTTGCAAGGTAGTGCCCAAAGTTTGCGCTGTTCCTGCAAAATCGTGCTCAGTTTTATGAAAAGAGTGCAAAACAAGTTACGCTACCCCTTGGAAAAGATTCTGTGAAGAACAGCGCCCTCTTCTCAGAACCTATCACAGGTCTATGCTGGGTTGAGAATAATTGGCCGTTCCAACACCCACTATACAGCATAGTAGCGTTGACACATCTACCACCAGTGTGAGATAATGATGTACGGCGTAGGAGAAGACGGGCAAGACCCACTTTCATTCCGGACGTTCCGGGATGTCGTCCTGGGCAGAGTCGCCAAGGAGGTGAGAATCGTGAATTGCCCTGTTTGCAGCGTCGAGTTGAGGATGTCTGATCGGGTGGGGGTCGAAATAGACTACTGCCCCCAGTGCCGCGGGATCTGGCTCGACAGTGGAGAGCTTGACAAGATCATCGAGAGATCGAGTTCTCCGCGCGGCGGCCGAGACTACGAGCGCGACGGAGGAGAGGCTGAGCCTCGCAGGCCTCAAGGCCGACGAGAGTCGGGAGGGTTCTTGGGCAGTCTCCTCGATATTGGCGGTGGAGGAGGCGATTAGAGAAAGCCGGGTTATCCGCAGTTTGGAACCTCGCTTAACTGCATAGCATTATCTGGCAACGCCGGTTAGCGCGGCCCTTACCCCTGTAGTAGGCACACTGGCCAGGCGTCGTTCCCTCTTTTATCCCAACCTTCACCGCGCCTTGCCCACCACAGACCCCTAGGCGTCCTGGCTGGAGGGACCGGAAATGCTCTGCACGGAAGGAGTGTCCGGCTGCGCTGCAGGCAAGGTGAAGCAGAACGTCGTTCCTTTGCGCATTTCACTCTCCACCCAGATCCGGCCACCGTGGGCTTCCACCAGGCCTTTGGTTATGTAAAGCCCCAACCCCAGCCCAGGCACACCTTCTTCTCTGGCTCCCGCGACTCTTTGGAATCTCGTGAAGAGCCTGGGGATTTCCTCGGGAGGTATACCTGGCCCTCGATCTTTAACAGAAGTCAGGACCTCGTTCTCTCTAGATTCAATGGCGACCACTATCTCTGTTCCCTCGGGAGAAAACTTGGCGGCGTTCGTAAGGAGGTTTGTGAGAATCTGTTCCACCCGCCCCGGGTCGGCCTTCAGTGGCGGCACCTCTCCCCGCATCTCCTGCCGAACGGGATGTCCGGCCGTCACCTCCGTCAAACGCTCTATGAGGTGGCTGGCGAGAGTGGGCAGGTCAACAACCTCCTTTTGCAGCACCAGGCGGCTGGCCTCAAGGCGGGAAGCGTCCAGCAAGTCCGTCACCATGCGCGTTAATCGCCACGCACTGATTTGAATGGCCTCCAGGCTTCTGATCTCCTGCTCGGGCGCCTCCCGGCGATCGGCCGACCGCCTCAAGGACTGAGCGTACCCCTGAATTACCGTGATCGGCGTCCGCAAATCGTGGGCGATGACGGAAATGAATTCCTCCCTCTGCCGCTCCAATTCCTTGATTTTGCTGATATCCTGGAAGAGAGTCACGGCCCCAACTACTCCCCCAATGTTGTCCCGGATCGGTGCGGCGTTGGCCAGCAAGGGGGTTTCTTGACCGGATGGGGCGCAAACAAACATCTCCTCTCCCAGGACAACCTCTCCCCGCAACGCCCGGCGACCTGGCACCTCTTCGGGTTGGTAATAGCGGCCGTCAGGATGACAGAGGCCATAGACCTTCGGAAATTCTTCCGGTGAAACGTCACGCGCCAGCGGCTGGCCAATCATCTCCTCCGCGGCTCGGTTGGCCAGGGCGACGCGACCGGTGGGAGCATCGACGATAAGAATGCCCTCGGGCGAGCTTTCAATAACGGCCGTAAGACGACTTCGTTCGCTCTGTGTCTCGTCGAACAAGCGGGCGTTCTCCAGCCCAACGGCAATGATGTCACCGATGGTCCGAATAGCCTCCAGTTCTGTCGGAGAGATTTGTCGAATCTGATGCGTGGCGTAGGTCATGGCCCCTACCTTCCGCCCGCGCACCAGTAGGGGCACGGCGACGAGGCTCCCAAAGCCAAAGCGCTGCCCCAGTTCCCTGGGAATCTCCAGCTCATCGCCGGCCTTTGACACTTCCGTAAGAATCTCCACCGAACTGGTGGCTATGGCGCGAGCGCTCAGCGCGGGGCTGTCGAAAGACAGGGTGCTAACAACATTAAGCATCGCCGACGGCAGATTGCGCTGTCCGAGCAGGTTCAACTGCCGCCGCTCCTCGTCGACAGCGTACAAAGTGACCGCGTCAGCTTCCAGCGCGGCGCCGGCCTCGTCGATCACCGCCCTGACCAGGTCGCCCAGGCTCAAGGCCCCGGCCACCGCCGTAGCCACACGCGCCACCGTAACCCTGGTTCTCGCCCACTCCAGCTCGGTAACATCTCGAAAGACCACTACGGCGCCAGTCACCGAATTGTCGGTGCCCCGAATCGGTGCTCCACTGAGATCCAGAGTCAGTTCTCGATCCTCTAATGTGTGCACGCGCGCGAGGAACCCTGAGAACGTCTCTCCTCGCAACGCCCTGGATGCAAAGTACTCCTCAGGTAGAAGACGACGGCCATCAAGACGGGTGGCTCTGAGGAAGTTCTGGTACTCGGCGAAAGGCCGCAGTGCCTCTCCTTTGCTGTCAAATCCCAACAGCCTTAAACCGCCAGGATTGGCGTCCACGACGTTGGCCTGAGGGTCCAGCACAAACACCGCATCGGCCAGGTTATCCAGCGTGGCCTGTAATTCAGAAGCTCGCTCACCTGACAGGGCGACCAAGACCTGCTCCCGCCGGAGAAGTCTGGTGTAGTCTGTCAATAGGGAGAAAAGCATCAACGAGAAGACCGCGACCACTATCAGGTGATTCACGTACCAGGCGACATCATAAAGCTGGCCAGGTGGCCGGCCAAGGAG
>JAMDCE010000479.1:4356-4988 GCA_023489135.1 Chloroflexota bacterium | reverse complement strand
CTTTGGCTAAGGCGCAGCCCGAAGCGGTGGCCTCCTTAATTAAGGTATGGCAGGACGACGATGGTAAGTAGCATGCCGGGCCTAAGCGCGGACCGACTAAAAGGAAAAGAGAAAGCGGCGATTCTCGCTGTACCTCCGCTGTCTATTGGGGCCCTGCTTCCTGCCGTCTTGCCCACGCCAATGATACTAGAGCGGTTGAACCACCAACAGGGTCGTGAAGCCTACTTCGGAACGTCAACAGTCTTCACCCATATTAGACATTGGTACTACGACTTTGGGTACCGCAGTAACGAGTTCGCTTTCACGGCTTCCAGCGGGATGGCACACGCCTGGCAAACCCAGGAAGAAAGAAAAGGGGTACGCCTAAGAAACGCGCCCGTTCGCCTCCAGGTGTATCGAAGACGTTCTGACGAAACCCATGGGCAGCGAAGTCTCACCGGTGACGCCAGCAGGGCTGGCGAGAAAGGTCCGGGAAATGCCGAATAAACTCGGCCGTTTGGGGAGTGGGATGCGAGAGTGCGCCGGAGACGCAGGGGCTCGCTCATTCGGTTAGGCGGTCCTCATGAAAGACCGAAGAAGCAGGTCACAGCACCACAGCAAGGGCCGGTAATGAACTGTGATTCACGAGATCG
>JAMDCE010000479.1:0-4346 GCA_023489135.1 Chloroflexota bacterium | reverse complement strand
TTTGAGGATTCGGCGCTGGCGATGGAAGTAGACCAACTACTCGCAGCGGCTCGGAAACCAGGTGCTCTCAGGCTGAAACGGGAAAGCGGCGCGGGCCACTCGGGGAAAATGAAGCTTTCGCGCCTAAGGACGGCTTGCCAGGAGCAGCCGGGCCTTGGTGAATAAGCCCCGGCCCGGTTATCGCTGCATGCCGTTGAGCCTCATGGCTAATTGCATCTCGACAAGACCGCAGGCCGTTATCAATGGAATGACCAATCGTGGGATACTGATGGTCGAGATCGTGGCTCCACTACCCAAGATTACGGTAGGCGGCGCAATGTTGCAGTTGTGCCCTTTGCTGGCCAGACTGGTCGCCGCGGACCCGGCAATCACATTGCCCAGCTCTGCGATCCCGCTTTGCGCCAGCTCGTCCAACTGCTCAATCTCCTGACCAATCATTCGCGAAACAAGCTGCTTAGCGGTGTCTTTTGACAGGCCGAACATCATCACACCCTGAATTGTACCCGTCATCCCGACGAGAGTCGTTACCTCCTGGCTTGTGTATGGCTCAGTTTGCACCGATACCCTTCCAACAGTAATTGGCTCCCCAACCTCCGTCGACAGCACACTCTGAGCTGAGCCGATGAACTTGTTCACCAAGTCTGCATCCACAGACGATACCCCCTTTTTCTTCGCGCTACAGTGCTTAATCTCAAATGAGCTTTGCCATCAATGAGCGGCCTTGCGGTAGAATGACACGGCTAGGCTTTCATAGCCCACATCCTGCGGCCTCCGTATGAGCTCGGTGCCACCTATGAACAGAACGCCACCGGGGCGCAAAGACTGATAGAATTTCCGATAAATCTCATCTTTCGCGTCGTCGGTAAAATAGATCACCACATGGCGACAAACGATTAGATCTAAATCCGCCTCGTAGTGCTGCCGCAGCAAGTCGTGCACCTTGAACTGAACCTTATTCTTGACCTGGTCAATCACCTGGAATTGGCCGCCTACCTTGACGAAATACTTCGTGAGCAGCTCGGGTTTCAGGTTCTTAAGATCTGCCGAAGGATACACCCCAATGCGTGCCCGGTCAAGTATTGTAGAGTCAATATCTGTCGCGAGAATCTTCCATTGCCCCAACGGGGCTAACTCGCTAAGTACGATTGAGAGCGAATACGGCTCTGACCCATTCGAGCAGCCGGCGCTCCAAACCTTAAGCCGCCGATTCTTCGCCAACAGTCCTGGCAGAATCTGGCGCCGCAAGTACTCAAACTTATCCGGAATGCGAAAGAACTCGGAGACGTTGATGGTCACGAAGTCACGAAATTCCTGTCGCCTGTCCGCGTCGGCTGAGATCAGGCGGTAGTAATCGAAGAGATTTCTCGACCCTGAGCGGGCCATGATGGTGTTCAGGCGGCGTTTCATCTGCTCGCTCTTGTAAGACGCCAGGTCGATGCCGGTGAGATCCAAGACTTTCTTCTGAAAGAAAGTGTAATCCATATCCATCATGTCGTTCCTCGTTCCATCAGCCTCTCTGGGCGAGACCTACGAATTAGAAAGGACTCGGGACGGGCGCCTGCCCTCGGCCAACACCACTATTTCCCTGGCTATCTTGCCCAGCGGTACGACTCTATCAGCCAGGCCTGCCTCCACCACTGATCGAGGCATTCCGTAAACCACACAAGTGCCTTCATCTTCGGCGATTATCTTCCCTCCGGCGCCCCTGATGAGCTTTGATCCGCGCGTTCCGTCGCAGCCCATGCCGGTCATTACGACGCCAATAGTGGAGTGGCCATAAGTCGCGGCGGCCGTTTCCATCGTCACGTCGACGGCAGGCCTGACGCCGTGCTGCGGCGGCCCCTGGTTCAAGTCAATAGACCCTCCGTGAGAAACGGTCATGTGAAAATTCCCTGGAGCGAGAAAGGCCATTCCGGCTTGAACGGTGTCCCCCTGCTCGGCCTCTTTGACCTTCAAGGCGGAAACGTCATCGAGTCTTTGCGCTAGGGACCTGGTGAACCCGGGAGGCATGTGCTGAACTATCAGCACCCCTGTTGGCAGAGACGAGGGCAGAAGAGGCACCACCTCATACAGAGCTCTTGGCCCACCCGTTGAGGTGCCTATGACGACTATTCCGTTGGTCTCACGCGTGGGGCACACCATCTCCCGGTGGATTCGCGCCACTGCTGGTGGTGGCGGAGTCCTCAATTTAGAAATATGCAGGCCGGCGACCTGTTTGATCTTCCCCAGCAGTTCGTCCCGCACCATGTCGAAATTGAGCCCACCGCCTAACGGCTTTGGCACGAAGTCGACGGCTCCTAACCGCAGGGCACGGAGAGTAGCTTCAGCTCCCTCTTGACTGAGACTGCTGAGAATTATGATGGGCAAAGGCATGCGGCTCATGATCGTTTTCAACGCCTCGAATCCGTCCATCCGCGGCATCTCTAGATCCATGGTTACCACGTCAGGCTTGAGCGCCTCGACCTTAGCCAAGCCATCCAATCCGTCTCGAGCCGTATCCACAACGGTGATCTCTGGATCCGCATTAAGGTTTGTTTTCAGCACGTGCCGCATGTATGCGGAGTCATCAACCACGAGAACCTTTATCATTTGCTCCTCACGCCAATACTACTAGAACCAGGCCGAAAAGGGCACGGTCGCCTCTCGATCGCGGGCGGCCCGAAGGCCTAGCCCAGCATCTTCTTCACGGCGGCTAGCACCCTTTCGGGCTGGAAGGGCTTGATAACAAAGTCCTTGGCCCCGCTCTTGAGCGCATCAAGGACCATCGCCTGCTGACCCATCGCCGTGACCATCGCGACGCGAGCATTGGGGTCTAACTTCTTGATCTCTTTAAGAGCGGTTAGGCCATCCATTTCTGGCATCGTTATGTCGAGCAACACGCCATCTGGCCGAAGTTCCTGATACTTCTGTACGGCCTGCAACCCATTTTCTGCCTCCACGACGCTGTACCCGTTCTCAGTCAGCAACTTGGTACATCTCATCCGCATAAAGGCAGCATCGTCAACAACCAGCAAAGTCGTCATAAGCCATCTCCTTGGCATTCTACGCCCAGTAGCTTGGAAGTCTACAACTCTACTTCCTCTTGCCCTGCCGTCCTTACAAAAACGCGCCCGGTGTCGATGAAAAAGCGCATGGTGCGCCCCTGCGACCCACCAGTGTGACTTGCTCGAGGCGTGATCTTATACTGCTGCAGCGCCTGCAAAACCGCCTCGATGTTGCGCTCACCGATCTTGAAGCCGTTCAAATGCCCAGGAGCATTTAACATTTGCGCTCCACCCGCTATCCTGCAAACCAGGCGCGATTGGGCGGCTCCCAACTTGACCAACTCTCGAATCAGAGTGGGAACAGCTACGTCAGCGAACTTATTGCTCGTAGGTTGACGGGCTGCCTCTTTGCTATTGGGCAACATTACATGCGCCAATCCACCTACCTTTGCCACCGGATCGTATGCCGAAACGCCAATGCACGAACCAAGACCGTACGCCACTAGAATTGAGGAAGAGTCTTTCGTTACGTGCAGACCCCCTATCCCGACGGCCACCGGTTTTTGGTCTTCCATCAATCTAGCTCAATCTTTCCACTATCAGTCTGAGCGAATCAATATCCGGGAGCACCAGAAACAAACCCTTGATCTCCCGCTCGTTGTCCAGGAACCAGGTGTCGATGAAAAGCACTTCCTCCGTGGACATCGCCAACTCTAGCAACGGAATATCGAGCGCGGCTCCTGCCATATCCAGCATAATCGCCGGAGGCGACGGATGTATTATCAGGCCCGAGGAATCGCCAAGAGCATTAAGGAAGAAAGAACCGGTGACATTGGCTACTTCCCCTAGGGCCGATAGCTCCATTTCATTGAGCTCAGAAGCATCATCGCTGCTAGATCCCATCAGCATTCGCACCAGTTCAGTAGCCGCTTCCAGCGAAAAGATCAACAGAATGTGGCCGGCCACATCTCCGAAAACCCGCAAGTACAGCGCCATCACTACCTCGTCCGGTTGACCGATCAGCTCTGGTACTTGTTCGATCGGAATCAGGCTAACCGTCGGCGAGATCACCTTGATCTCCTTATCTACCATCACCGACAAACCCTTGGCGGCGTTGTCAAAGCCAAGGGAAATCACCTCCCGCAACCGGCCCAGTTCGACCGGAGTCAGCAAACTGGAACTAGACATAGATCATTTCTCCTGCCCTTTCCTGAATTGTCTTCCTCACCAGGGCAGGCACATCCAGGATTAGAGCCACGCGTCCATCACCCAGAATCGTCGCTCCCGACAGCCCACGGACATCGCCAATGAAATTACCGAGCGATTTGATAACGACCTGTTGCTCTCCATTCGAGCAGCCGG
>JAMDCE010000705.1 GCA_023489135.1 Chloroflexota bacterium | reverse complement strand
GAACGGTACAGATTGGACCTGGTCGGCATCGGACCGTGCCACGTGAAGGATGAATCCGGCGCCCAGAGACACCAGAAGAAGTGCGCCTGCGACGGCAATCGTCCAGGGCACGGCCGGCGCCTGGGCGATCTGCAGGGGTAGGTTGAGAGCCTCGGCGGAGAATCGGGCAAATAGCTCCGACGTCAGCCAGGGGGATGCCAAGCCCAAAAAGAGGCAGGTCGCCGCCAAAGCGAGCACGGGGATCGAATCCCAATATCCTCGTGGTTGATCGTCGCCTTCGGGGTCGCGCGCCGGTTCCAAAGTCAGCGCCAGACGGGCCACGGCGGCCAGCCCCAGCGCGGTGGCCACCAGGACTCCCCCCAACAGAACAAGGTGCGGTGTCGACCCGACCGCCAAGAGGGATTCGGCAAGCAGCATGCGCGCGCTGAAGCCACCCAGCGGCGGCAGCGCCGCCACTGCTAATAGGGCTACGATAGCTGAGGTGAACGGCAGTGGCTTGGTGAGCGCGAACTCGAGCCAGCGATCCACGCCCGTGCGCCCAAAGAGCGTCCCGTAGCGCCACAGGACCAGGGAGAAAAGGGTCAGCGAGACCCCAAAGCCGAACAGCTGGAAGGTAGCCGCGGTCGCTCCCAGCGCGTCGCCGGTTCCCAATCCGATCGCCACGAACCCCACTTGTGCCACGCAGAGGTAGGCAAATACGCCGAAGACGTCTCTGGGTCGAAGGGCGGCGGCGCTGCCCGAAAGGGCCGTGAGCACTCCCAGGAAGGCGATGGCTGTGTGCCACTCCGTCTCCAGCGGCAGGTGTGGCAGGACGAGGCGCACGATGGTGAAAAAGCCCGTGACCGGGAGGAGCACGAAAAGCAATAACGCGCCCGGTATGTGGGCGGCCTGGAGGACCTTGCCAAACCACACGTGGAAGGGAAAGATGGCGCCTCGGAACAGGGCCGCGGCCACAAAGGTCGCGGCGACCAGCCAGCGGGCCTCGACCGGCGCCGAGCCCAGGGCCCGGTCCAGAGCGGAGAGCTCGAAGCTGCCGGCCTTCTGTCCCACCCACACCACCGCGAAAAACTCCAGTGCGCCCAAGAGGACCGAGGAGTAAAGAAATCGCGTCGCCGCGGCGCCGGAGCGCTCGTCGAAGCGTGTGAGGATAACCAGCACCGCGAATAGGGTGGTAAGCTCCCACGACAGGTAGAACGTCAGAAGGTCGTGGGAGAGAAGCATGGCGATGATCGTACCCAGAAGCGCCAGGCACGAAGGGAGAAACGCGAACCCGAGCCTCCTCAAAGTGGAGGGGGGGCAGCAACCGGCAATGATGCAGAGCGCCAGCCCGCTCGCCAGCAGGATCAGTCCCGCGCTCGTGACGTCGGCGTAAAAGGTGGGTGGTGCCGGCGAGACGGGCCAGGGGAGCGGATTGGAGAACGAGGCCGGGGCGCTACCGGCGCTCACGAATACCGCCACGGCGATGCCCAGCGTGGTGGCCGTGGCCAGCAGCGATATCCAGCCGGATATTCTAGGGAAGAACCGGCCCACCCCCAAAGCCAGCGCTGCTCCCAGCAGCGGAGTGGCTACGAGCAGGATCGTGGGCTCACGCAACAACTCCAGACTTACTGCCATCCAACCATCCTCGAGACCGCGGGCTCAACGAGAGAGAGCACCTCATTGGGCCAGATCGAGACGAACACCAGGACCGCCATGCCCAGCACGATGGGCACCACCGAAAAGAGGTGAACCCTTCCCTCTCCGGGGGTGGCCACCGGAGGGAACAGAGCTACCGCCAGGACGCGGAAGAGAGCCAGTACCAGCGCGGTCCACGCGACGATCCAGATTACCGTCACCACCGAATCAGGGTAGGCGAGCATAGCCACGCCGGTGGCCAACCGGCCGACAAAAGTGCCGAAAGGCGGAAGTCCGGCGGCAGCAACCAGAGCCAGCAGAAGGGTGAAAGCCAGAGCCGGTTTCTGGCGCATCAACCCGCCCAGGTCTTCCAAGCTCCTGGTGGAGGAGTATTGGCTGACGAGACCAATGGACAGGTAAAGCACCACCGCCGCCAGGCTAAACGTTATCAATGCGAACATGGAAGCGGAGGCCGCCTGGCGGCTCAGCACCGAGAATCCGGCCACGGCCAGGCAGAACTGGCCAAAGACAAAGAGCGAAGCCACGCGAAACAGGTCCAGCTCTCGTAGCGTCGCCAGGGCGAATACCAGCGCAACTGCCAGCGAAGCCCAGATAGCCATCCCCTGCGCATCCCGGCTGCTTCGAGCCAGCTCTCCTCCGAACCGCAAGAACGGGTATATCCCCACGACGGCGACGGATGCGCCGGCCAGGAGGGCATTGCTGATCGGAAAGGTGGTCTGTTCGCCGCTGAACCAGGCGGTGGAGAGCAGTCCAAAGACCTTCAGGAAGGTGGCCAGGAGCAGCAGCGCCATCAGCAGGGAAGGGGCCGAGATCTTTAAGGCGCCCATCTCCAGGCCATCGCCGTGCACCAGCAGCAAGGCCACAAAGACGAACATGGCCAGGGATGAGATGCCACCCACGGCGTTAACCGGGAGCGGCCCGAGCACCGGGTTGCTGCCCCGGGAGCCAAGCTTTCCCACCCCCCACGCACTCATCGCCGCCAACTCCCAGAGGAATAGAAAGACGATCAGGTTAGTGGTGGATACCAGAAGAAACGTGACTGCGACAAAGAGGGCGATGACCAGAGAGTATGAGATGGCACGGTTGGTGCCCGGCAGAGCAGGGATCATCAGGGCGCATACGACAGCTACGACGACGAAGATAATCCAGCCCAGCGAATCGGTCTGTGGTGTCTGTATCCCTCCGGCCTGACCGATAATTTGCGATCCAACATGCTGACCAAATGAAGATGGAACAACGTCTAGCACTTGTACTCCTCGGTTGAGCCTTCCATTGGCTAACCGTCTGCCTCATCGGTCCCACCAGCCCACCAGGACCAAGCGCTTTTCCTAATTCCAGTCTAACACCAGATGGTTGGGACGTCAAATTATTGTGGGGGACCGCGTCTAGGAAGAGAAAACCGGCATTATGAACCTGACCAAGGCCACGACGTCGAAGATGAACATTCCCACGAAGAGCACAACGAATAGGATGCGATCGTGGCGGGGCGAAACGAGCTCCTTGATGCCCAGGACAAAGAAGGTGCCTATGGCCACGATGGCGGGGAAGAAGTAGCGTCCCTGAGCTTGAATGTAGGTAAGGTTGTATTGGATCACCCCAGCCGTGAGGAGAGCCAAACTGAGCGCTAGAAAGGCCAGGGACCATTTCTGGTGAGGGGTCACGGCGTCGCTACAGCGCAGGACTCGAATCACGAAAAGAATCAAGCCCAGCCCTGACAGCGCGCACAGTGCCCCGAGCAAGAGATATATCCTCTCGTCGACCAGGATTCCCATCCAGCCAAACTGAGCCCAGAAGCTCTGGAAGGAGACGGTTATGAAGTGCTTGACGGAGGCGGCGTTGATAGGCCCGGTCAACGGTTGGCCAACCACCACCACGTCGTGTCTCTTGAGCCCGAAAAGGTCCAGGTTGCCGTACACCCAGACGTTGCGCGCCAGCCACCAGGCAGAAATGGCCAGCGCCACCGCATAAATCCTGGCCAGGCGGCCAACGATCCGTGGCCAGTTCAGGCTGGCGCTCGATCGGAATTCGTGAGCCATGACCGCGCAGCCGATGAGTATGACAGCGATGGAGGAGGTGGTCTTGGTGAGCAGCGCCAGTCCCAGAAGGGAACCCAGCACCACGTGCTCGCGGGTTAACATAAAGCGCAGACGAGAGATAGGTGCGTCGGGGTATGGCCCTGTGGAGGTGATGGGCAGGGAGGCAGGAATGGTAAGACGTGTATTGGCTCCAGCTTGTTCTGCTGTGGCATGGGGCGCGCCCTCTTGGGTTACTTCATAAATTGCTACCGGTGGCGGCGCGTTCTGTTCGACGACCGGCGTTGATTCGGTACTAGCTCTCTCGCCTCCCGGCCACCCTCGGCGGGGGACAAGCCCCCGCGCTACAGGTTCACCGACGGACGCCGGAGTTTCTCCCGCGGAGGCCAGCGAACCAGCGTCGGACCGCCTGGCGCCCCTCGGGTGCTCGACGATGCGCACGCAGGCCAGGACGGCCAGCGATAGCATGAGGTTGGCCAGTGAGTCGTTTTCGATGGCCGCGGTTATGGCGATGTACATGGGGACCGAGGCGATGAAGGCGGCGACGGCCAGCGGAACCAGGGCGCGGTCGCGGAATACCCGGCGCAAGGTGGCGTAGGCAACCAGTATGGTCAGCGCCCCGAAGAGGACCGAGAGCATCCGCAGCAGCACCACCTGCGCGTCGATCGGTAACGCGGCCGTTGCCCAGAAGAGGGGCGTCGCCAGCAGATAGTACAGTGGCGGTTGATGCGATTCGTACCTGACGCGATCAATCGGCATGCCGTCGGGGAAATGGGCGGATTTCAGCTTCTCCAGGTAGTCGAAGTCATAATCGCCCCTGGCCAGGATGGGAAAGCGCCGGTCCACCGCGATGGCCTTGACATAATTATAATGGCTGGGCTCGTCGGGCGCGTTCCATTTGGGAATCTTGATCGCGTAGGCCGCGGCCAGGACCAGGTAGAGGCTGATTATCAGGGTTAGGATTATGGTTGACGTTCTCGGTCGCGTGGCTGGACCTCCAAGATCTGACATGGGTACTTGGTCGAGCCGAGAGACAACTCGAATCGCAGCCGGGGCGACCACCGGTCGCCCTTACAGGTAGCGGGTGCGCTGGACTGCAATCAGCTTGCTTGCTCGACTCTGGGCGAGGGCGACCAGCCGGTCGCCCCTACGAAAAATACCCAGGCTCATCCCCCGGGGTGTAGGGGCGACCGGCTGAGCCTGTCTCAGTAAATCTGGGTTTTTCGCCCTGGTTGGCCTATCCTCTAGCATTTTGGTCGCTTAATAACGCCTGATTTGCTTGGAGGCGGCGCGCATACGTTCGTCTCGTGCCCGGTGGCCTAC